>CAJATB010000116.1 GCA_903944755.1 uncultured Bacteroidota bacterium | reverse complement strand
CCGGCAACAGGAGACTTAACAGATACAGGCGACACAGATCCAGATGGCACACCATTGACGGCAAACACAACGCCAGTGAGTGGCCCATCAAACGGAACGATTGTGATCAATTCAAATGGATCATACACTTATACACCAAACCCTAACTTCAGCGGAACCGATACAGTAGTTGTAACGATCTGTGATGGAGGCTTACCGTTACCAGGAGTATGTGTGAATGATACGATCTTTATCACCGTATCGCCAGTAAATGATGCGCCAATTGTAGATGATGAAGTGATTACAACGCCAGAAGGCACACCAGTATCAGGCGACTTAACAGATACAGGCGACAGCGATCCAGATGGCACACCATTGACAGCGAATACAACGCCAGTGAGCGGCCCATCAAACGGAACGATTGTGATCAATACGGATGGTACGTATACTTATACACCAAATCCAGGATTTAGTGGAACAGACACAATAGTTGTAACGATCTGTGATGGAGGCTTACCGTTACCAGGAATATGTGTGAATGATACAATTTTTGTGACAGTAACATCATGTTTAGGTTCGTTAAATTCAGATTGTGACGGTGATGGTGTTACAAATGGTCAAGAGGTTGCAAATGGCACTAATCCGTCAGATCCTTGCTCATTTATACTTGCCAGTCAAACATTAACACCAAGTATTACATGGTTGAATACGGATTGTGACAATGATAATTCACCGAATGGCGAAGAGGTAGGAAATGGAACCAATCCATTAAATCCAGATAGCGATGGCGATGGAGTAATTGATGGAACGGAAGTTTCAAATGGCACAAGTCCGTTAGATCCTTGTTCATTGATACTTGCCAATCAAACAGTAACACCAAGTATTACATGGTTGAATACGGATTGTGACAATGATAATTCACCGAATGGCGAAGAGGTAGGAAATGGAACCAATCCATTAAATCCTGATAGTGATGGCGATGGAGTAATTGATGGAACGGAAGTTTCAAATGGCACAAGTCCATTAGATCCTTGTTCATTGCTACTTGCAAGTCAAACATTAACACCAAGTATTACATGGTTGAATTCGGATTGTGATAATGATGGAATTTCAAATGGTGAAGAGGTAGGAAGTGGAACCAATCCATTAAATCCTGATAGTGATGGCGATGGAGTAATTGATGGAACGGAAGTTTCAAATGGCACAAATCCATTAGATCCTTGTTCATTGATCCTTGCAAATCAAACATTAATACCAAGTATTGCATGGTCTAATGAAGATTGTGATAATGATGGAATTTCAAACGGAACAGAAATTCGTGATGGAAGCGATCCTTTAAATTTATGCAGTCCAAACCCATGTGATATCAGTATACCAAATGGATTCTCTCCAAATGGAGATGGGGTTAATGATCTATTCGTGATAAGTGGAATTTCTAAATATCCAAATAACAAACTAACAATATTTAATCGTTGGGGTAATATTGTATTTGATGCGGATAATTATAATAACACTTGGGATGGTAGGTGCACAGAAGGATTAACGTTTGGAAGTGGCATATTACCAGATGGAACATACTTCTATATTTTAGATTTAGGTAATGGTGAAAAAGCACGTAAAGGATACATCTATTTAAATAAAATAACTAAGTAAATAAAAGCAAAAATAAACTATAAGCGTTTTTACGCTTATAGTTTTAAAAAACATAGAACATGAAAAAAATCATTTTAGGAACAATTGCATTTATCGCTTTAACAACCTCATTGAAAGCTCAGCAAGATGCCATGTTTACCCATTACATGTATAATACATTATGGTTAAATCCAGCATATGCTGGCACAAGAGATGCGTTTACCATAACAGCAATTCATCGCTCGCAGTGGGTTGGATTTGAAGGCGCACCAATTGATCAAACGTTGACGATGCATTCTCCAATTTTGAAAGGAAAAATGGGTGTTGGACTAAGCGTATTAAATGATAAAATTGGGCCAACAAAAAGTACTTTTCTTGCTTTAGATTTAGATTATCAAATTAAAATAAATTCAAAAAGTAAATTAAGTTTTGGTTTAAAAGGGTTAGTAAATTTTTACAGTGTTAATTTAAATAAGTCAATCCTAGAAAATCAAAATGATAATGCTTTTAGTGAAAACATCAATCGAATATTGCCTAATTCAGGAGCAGGTATTTATTATTACCGAGAACGATTTTATGCCGGTATTTCGGTTCCTAAATTAATGGAAAATAAAATTAAATCAAGTAGTCTTAATGCCGTATCCAAAGAGCAACGTCACTATTTCTTTATTATGGGAACTGTATTTAATTTAAGTAAAGACGTAAGACTGAAACCTACTTGTTTTATAAAAGCAACAGAAATTGCTCCTATAGAAGGTGATGTGACAGCTAATTTCATCATCAAAGATAAATTTACGTTAGGTGCTATGTATAGAACAGGAGATGGTTTCGGACTATTATTAGGGTATAATTTTACAGAACAATTTATTGTAGGTTATTCGTTTGATTGGTCAATGGTAAATACAACTAGGAAATATAATAGTGGTAGTCATGAAATTATGTTGCGTTATGATTTGATTTCAAAATCAAAATCTAAAATTAAATCACCACGTTTCTTTTAATAAACTTATTCTTTGAACATGAAAAAAACAGTATTAATAGTTCTATCTGCATTGCCTATCTGTATGTTTAGTCAATCGTCAGTAAAAAAAGCAACACAATATTATAATAACTACAGTTATTCAAAGGTAGTTGAAAAGCTCGAGGACAAAAATCAAATAAACACAGATGCTGAGCGTAGATTAGCAGAGAGTTATAAAATGCTTGGAGATTATGCTAAAGCAGAGTTATTATATTCTAAAATTACAAATGCGCCGGATAAAAAATCGGAGGACATTTTAGCGTATGCTCAAATACTAAGAATGAATTCAAAATATACTGAAGCACAAACACAGATGGATATTTATTCATCAATGTTTGAGAATGATCTGAGAGTTAAATTATATAAAGCTAATACAGCATATGCGGTTGATTTATTAAAAGACAAAGGTCAGTTTGAAATAAAAAACTTAGTGGTTAATTCGGAACAGCAAGATTTTGGTGTAACGTTTTACAAAGACCAAGTCGTTTTTGCATCTTCAAAACATGACATTAGCGCCGCAAAACGGAGTTGGAATGGGAATAATTTACCGTATTTAGATTTGTACATTGGTAAAGTTGACGATAAAAGCGAGATTATTTCTACAGAAAAATTAAATAAATTAAATAAGAAATATCATGAAGGACCTTCTAGTTATAGTAAAGATGGAAGTATAGTGATGTACACTCAAGATAATTATAAATCAAAAAGTACGGATGGTGTAAGGAAATTAGAAATGATTGAATCTCGATTTAAGGATGGAAAGTGGGGTGAAAAAATAAGTTTCCCGTTAAATAATAAAGAGTATTCTGTTGGACACCCATCTTTAAGTGCAGATGGAAATAGCTTGTATTTTTCATCAGATATGCCAGGAGGAAAGGGAGGCGTTGATCTTTATCGAGTAGATAGAAAAGCGGATGGTACTTGGGGATCTGCAGAAAATTTAGGAGATAAAATCAATACAGAAGGTAATGAAATGTTTCCATTTATTCATGAAAGCGGTTTGTTTTTCTTTTCTTCCGATGGCCGTCCAGGACTAGGAGGATTAGATGTATTTGTTTCACAAATAACAGATAATCAATTCTCTAAAGTAGTTAATATTGGCGCACCTATTAATGGTTCGAAAGACGATTTTACCTTTGTATTGAATGCAGAAAAAACGAAAGGTTTTTTTGCATCAAATAGAGAAGGCGGTAAGGGAGATGATGATTTGTATAGTTTTAATTTATTGAAACCATTCCAATTTGGTAAATCTATAAAGGGTACTGCAAAAGATAAAACAGGAACGATTTTAGCAAATACACAAGTTGAGTTAAAAGATAAAAATGGCGCGGTATTAAAGACCGTAACAACAAACGCTGATGGCACTTATAGTTTTGATGTTGAGGCAGGTAAAGAGTTTGTATTAAACGGATCAAAAGATGCGTATTTACCTGGCAAAAATGTAGCTAATACATTGGGTGAGGAGGATGTTGTTATAGCTAATCTTATTTTAGAAAAAACAACAAGTTTATCGTTATATGCTTTAGTAACAGATGCTAAAACTAAGAGTGCATTAGAGGGAGTTAAAATAACCATTACAGATAATGCAACCGGTAAAATTATAAATGAATTTTTAACTCCAACATCGGGAGATTATAGAAAAACGTTAGCTGAAAATAAGATTGGAGATCAGTTAAACTATACATTAAAATTAGAACATGACGGGTATTTAAGCAAAACGGTTAATTTTAATTATAAAATCACTCAGCCAGGAGAAATTAAAATTCATGAAACATTAGATTTAGCCATGAATAAATTAGAAGTAGGAGGAGATTTAGCAACAATGATAGATATTAAACCAATATATTTTGATTTAGGGAAGTTTAATATTAGAAAAGATGCGGCAATTGAATTAGATAAAATTGTGAAAGTGATGAATGATTATCCAAAAATGGAAGTAGAATTAGGATCTCATACTGATTGTAGAGCAAGTGCAGCATTTAACGAAAAATTATCTGACAATAGAGCAAAAGCATCAGCAGAGTACATTAAAAAATCTATTACAAACCCTGAAAGAATTTCAGGTAAAGGATATGGAGAATCGAAATTAAAAAACGGTTGTGCTTGTGAGGGAGCAGTAAAATCAACTTGTACCGAAGATGAACATCAACAAAATAGAAGAACTGAGTTCATCATCTTAAAAACTCAATAAACTACCTAAATAAATAAGGACGAAAAATGGCTTAAATTAAATCGCTACTTATTGGAGGTAGATTTTAAATGATAAATTTTGTTTTTGTGATAGTAGGAATTTTTTTTTGGAGCAGATTCTTCAAACGGTTTATCAATATTTGTACTAGTATTATTTGTATTATTATTTGAGTAAATTTTAATCCAAGCTGGAATATTTGTTAGGAATATTTTCTCAGTTTTTTTAGGCTAAATCAGATCTTAGAATAAAATTATGAACCTCGATAAGTAATAAAATAAAATTGCATTTCATTACTCTGATAAAATTCTATACAATTCTTGGTTCAGATAATAATGGCGGCCTTCTATACTTTTTTTCTCTAACACTTTCATATTCGATAGCTTATTTAAATAATCTCTTGCCGTTACTTCAGAATACGCTTTAGCATCTGTTAAATGTTTTACTTTAATATAAGGTTGCGTAAAGAGCATATCAACTAATTTTTCGGGTTGTCGTATCTTCTTATCCTTTATTTTTATGTAACTAAGTATATTTTCTTTAGACGAAAGAATATCGTTTATTTTCTGATAAGTAATATTAGAAGTTACTTCAACAGCTTTCAACATATAAATTAACCATGTTTTCCAATCGCCTCTTTGTGATACACCCATCAATCCTGTATAATACTCTTCCTTATTATCCATAATATATCTACTCAAAAACAAAATAGGCAAATCCAATAATTCTTTTTGGGTAAGATAATGAATGTTAAATATTCTGCCAGTTCGACCATTACCATCTCTAAAAGGATGTATTGCCTCAAACTGATAATGTGCAATTGCCATTTTTACAAGAGGGTCAATTTTGTATAGCTCATCATTATTTACAAAATCAATCAGATTATCAAGCTTGCCTTCTAACACACCTTCTCCTCGCGGAGGTGTATAACTTACCTGCCCAGCACTTCCACCGCTCCCACCATGTCTTATAACCGTTTCTGTAAAAGGCAAACGTAATCCATCTGTAGTTTCTTTTATTTCTTGAAATACCTTAATAAAATATTCTCTGTTAAATCCAGGCTTTCCTTTTAGATAATTATACCCATTCCAAAGAGCCTCACGAGCTTTTAAAATTTCTTTCGATGCCCTATTTTGATGCTCTGTTTGTGTACTTTCTTCACTATATGCTTTATAAAGTTCATCGTCTGTTGTAAAAATATTTTCGATTGCACTAGATGCTTTTGCCTCTTGTAAACTGATACTATTAATTAATAATCCTTGGTTAGGTATAGCGATACTCCTTCCTTGTAACTTTCCTAAAGCAGCTTTTGCCCTCCCCAATTGCTCATATACCTCAATAGTTTGATATAATTTCTCATCAATAGGCAATAAAGGCAATTCGTTCCAAGGTTTTAAACGATCTTTATTAAATTGGTATAGTATTTCCGACATTATTTTTTCTTTTATTTAGTGTCTAGTTACAATTTGAGCACTAAATATAGTTCTTTTTTATAACTCAAACACTAAAAATATAATATTTTAGTGTTTACTTGCCTTTTTGACACTAAAATAACGTCTAATCAAATTCATAAACCCTAAAAAGTAGGCATTTTGACGTTTACTCAGATTTTGGCATTAAATTATTATTCCAACTTTTAAATCATCTCACTATTGTCCTTACCTTCGGTTTTCCTTCTCTTCTTCCTTTTTAATATGTCGGTGTAAAAGATAAATGCCGCCGCCAATTACAGCTAAACCTACTACCACCCAAATCCAGGTATTATCTTTTTTTTGCCCATCACCGCTGCTATTAATTGTTGCCGCAGCAACTTCTGCCACACTAATTGCTTCGCTAGCAGAGGTAATTGAGCTTGTGATATTAGGAGAACTTCCAATTGTATTATTGGTTGGTGCTACTGTCTTTGTGCTAACAGCTGCATTTTTTAATGCACTGCCGAAATCTGCAATTTTTGTACCACCATTTAGTGGGGCAAAATAATTAAAGATATTTGATTGTTTTAATTTTGTCATTTTGTTAGTCATTAAAAGTAAATAATTCACATTCATTATTAGGAAATATACGTAAGCCTATGT
>CAJATB010000115.1 GCA_903944755.1 uncultured Bacteroidota bacterium | reverse complement strand
TTCAAATAAGGCATCAAAATATTTATTCAAAATTTCATACCCATTCAATATAGATGACTCATTATTTATTGAAGCTGCTATTACAGGAACATTTAAAGCACTTTTAGGACCTTCGTTATATAAGTGTTTGCTATATAATGGGGATTGTTCTACTAAATAATTTTTCAAAAAAATAATTATTGCATCTGCATTAGGATGCTTAGGGAATCTTTCAATTACTAAATGTAAAGTTCTAAATATATCACGCTTTAGCGGTTCCTTACTGTGCACTAATTCTTGCACTATTGCTTTAACAGTATTCAAATCAGGCTCAGTCAAATCTTTTTCTGCCAATACTACGGCTTCAATTACTTTTTCTTTAATTGGATCTATGTATTTTTCCCAAGCCAATTGTTTTGCATGTCTTACTTCTTTCTTAACGTCCGTTTCTAATTGATGTAAAGCATCTTCAGTAGTAAGTTCATTATGCAATAACCATTCACGCATTTTTTTATTACAATCCCAAGCACGCTCCCATTCAAGTCGCTCGGAAGACTTGTACCTTTCATGACTTCCACTAGTACTATGGCCTTGTGGTTGTGTGACTTCGTCAATATGGAATAAGACAGGCGTATGAGTAGCCCTAGTGTAGGCTATCCCTTCTTCAAAGGTTTCACACAAAGCCGCGTAATCCCATCCCTTAACTGTAAATATTTTTATACCATTAGTATCTTCTTCTTTCTGCATTCCTTTCAATGCTGCAGAAATTGAACCCTTTGTAGTCTGCAATTTAGTAGGGACAGAAATGCCGTAACCATCATCAAAAACAAATACCGCTAATGGTACTTGTAACACACCCGCAGCATTTATTACTTCCCAAAAATGACCTTCCGAAGTACTTGCATCCCCAATAGTACAAAAACAAACTTCGCTTCCATTGTTACTTAATTGCTTAAACTTATCCTTGTGTTTAGAACTTCTAAAACAAGTTGATGCAAATGCTAACCCTAATCCCCTCATCATTTGTCCAGCAGTTGGCGCTATGTCGGCAGAAATATTAAAACTATTCACTAAGTCATTCCACTCGCCTTTTTCATTTACAAATGGTGTTGCAAAATGCGAGTTCATGTTTTTGCCACCGCTATAAGGGTCGTTGTTTACGTCGGCGTATAATTGAGAAAAATAATTTTCAACAGTAGCAGTTCCTAAAGCAAACATAAAAGTTTGGTCCCTATAATAACCACTTCTAAAATCTCCCTTTTGAAAAGATTTAGCAAGGGCAACTTGAACTATTTCCTTGCCATCTCCAAAGATGCCAAATTTAGCCTTCCCTGTTAATACTTCCCTTCTTCCCAATAAGCTTACTTCACGACTTACCAGCGCCAAACGATAGTCTGCAATAACAGACGTACGAAAGGCCTCAAAGGACAGCATGTCTTGTTCAGATACGGCTTCTAAAATGGGTTCCATTTTACAAAAGTAGGGGTCAAAATGCATAAAAAATCAAGATTTAGATAAAATGAGCTAAATCCTAAATTTTCAATAATTTTACCTATCGAAATCATGTTTTCCTATGAAACAGTACAACTATAACACAATGAAAAAAACGTATCTATTTTTGGCTATTTTGGCGGTTTTGTTCGCTTCAGCAACCGCAAAAGCACAGCAAAACATCGAACAAGCACTTAAGTTTACAAATGACCAATATGAATTTGGCAAAATAAGCTTCGGCAAGCCTGTAAGCTATACTATTGAAGTAAGCAATATTAGCAAGGATACCATTACCTTATTAAATGCACGCCCTGGTTGTGGCTGTACAACCCCTAATTTCAAACCTAACCAGAAAATCGCGCCAGGCCAAAAGGCACAGGTTCAGATTACTTTTAACGGCAGTGTGATGGGTACCTTTACCCGATTTACCGATATAGAATTTACTGGAGGTTTAAGAAAGCAAACTAAATTTTCAGGTGAAGGCGTGGCTATTTTAGAAAACGCCACTGGAGAAGAAAAAAAATTACCCACTCCAATCAAACAATCCATTTAATCCAAAAAATACTTACCTAAATTAATTATTATGAAAATACAATTGCTAGCATTTTGTCTACTATTCTCAATTGCGAGTTTCGCGCAAAGCAATATTTCATTCACGCAAAAGAACCACAACTTTGGTAAAATAAAGAAAGGAGTGCATAAGTCGGTGATTTTTAATTACACCAACAATAGCGCAAAGCCTGCTGTGATTGAATTTGCCAATGCCGAATGTGGTTGTACACAACCCGAATACAAGCAAACGCCAGTATTAAAAGGTCAAACAGGCACAATCAAAATTACTTATACCTCTCCTAGTGAAGGTGTATTCAAAAAAAGAGTAACTGTTAAATTTGCCGGCGAGAAAACAACAACAGAACTTTTTATAGAAGGAGAAGTTATTCCCAATTAATAGTTATTAAATGATCGCAATTAGCCAACGAGGCACGGACATGCCTTCTTCTCCCATAAGAAAGTTGGCTGCTTATGCGGATATTGCCAAAAAAGAGGGGGTAAAAGTTTACCATTTAAATATTGGGCAACCTGATATTGAAACACCTCCCATTATGATGGAAGCAGTGCGTAATGCAAACTTAAAAGTGCTAGAATACACAGATAGCGCTGGCATTACTAGCTTTAGAAAGAAGCTTGCAGCATACTATAATACCAAAGGCATACTTGTAGACTATACAGATATACTTATTACCATTGGGGGAAGCGAAGGAATACTTTTTGCTTTTATGGCCTGCCTGGATGCAGGAGATGAGATAATTGTGACTGAACCATTTTATGCCAATTATATTGGCTTTGCAATTGCAGCAGGTATTAAAATAGTTCCCATTACCTCAAGTATAGATAATGGCTTCGCGCTACCCCCTATTGAATTATTCAAAGAAAAGATAACAGAAAAAACAAAGGGTATATTTATTTGCAACCCGAATAATCCAACAGGTTACGTATATAGCGAATATGAATTGTTACAAATAAGAGACTTGATAAAAGAAAAAAACTTATACCTTTTTTCAGACGAGGCTTATACTGAATTTAGCTACGAGGGTAAAGTTAAAAGCACCTTAAGCCTAGAAGGTGTTGAAGAAAATGTAATAATGATAGATACTTTTAGTAAGAAATATTCGGCATGTGGTGCAAGAATTGGAGCATTAGTTACTAAAAACAAAAAAGTGATTGATACTGTAATGAAGTTTTCGCAGGCAAGACTTAGCCCTCCTACATTAGAACAAATCGCTGCCGAAGCTGCACTAGGCTTACCCATTAACTATTTTGAAGAAACAAGTATAGAATACAAAAAAAGAAGAGACGTTCTAATTGGACGGTTAACTAAAATGAAGGGGGTGAAATGCCCAACTCCGAGTGGTGCTTTTTATGCAATGGCCCAATTACCTGTACACGACACTGACAAGTTTTGTAAATGGTTACTCACTAGCTTTCGAAAAAATAATGCTACTATTATGCTTGCTCCCGCAAGTGGCTTTTATACTACCCCGGGATTAGGGAAAAACGAAATCCGTTTAGCTTATGTACTTAATGTTGATGCTATAAATTTAGCTATGGATTGTTTGGAAGAAGCATTAAGCGTTTATCCTGATAGAATAATTTAATTGCTAGCAAATTCAGGATTTATATTTAACAATTACTTAAACTATTGCTACAACACGAATAAGTACCTTTGGGTAGTTATGGTTTAAGAATGAATTTACTATAGCAAGCAATCGTGATGCCCTGCCGA
>CAJATB010000114.1 GCA_903944755.1 uncultured Bacteroidota bacterium | reverse complement strand
GCATTGTCTAATCAACCAGACTTACCTACTAAATTTATCACCACACGTTTTGGTAATGTACTGGGATCGAATGGCTCTGTAATCATTCGCTTTAAAGAGCAGATCGAAAAAGGTGGACCAGTGACGGTGACACACCCAAATATTACGAGGTACTTTATGACCATCCCAGAAGCTTGTCAATTGGTTTTGGAAGCAGGTAGTATGGGTAATGGAGGAGAGATATTTGTGTTTGATATGGGTAAGCCTGTTGCGATTGCAGATTTAGCACGTAAGATGATTCGTTTATACGGATTGATTCCAAATATTGATGTGAACATTACTTATAGCGGTTTACGTCCTGGTGAAAAATTATACGAGGAATTATTAAACGACGCAGAAAACACCACACAAACCTACCACGAAAAGATATTAATTGCTAAAGTGCGTGAAGTGTCTTTTGAATTGGTAAAACAAAACACCTACGAACTAGAAACTATTCTAACAACCACCAACGACGAGATGCTTTTGGTAGGTAAAATGAAAGAACTCGTTCCAGAATACATCAGCAACAATAGTATCTACCAACAATTGGATACCACGGTGATTTCAATTGCGAACTAATTAAGTATTATCGCTCTATTTTACCGGATCTCCCCACTATTTTTTTTATCTTTACCTAGGCAAAATGAGTTCATCTGCCTAGCTAACCTATTCATTTACTGTGACTAAGGGTGGCCTTGCCATATAAATTTTAATGCATGTTCAAATCATTTCTTACTACTGCGCTTTGTATCGTTCTTTTTACATCCTGTACCAAGTCGGGTTATGATGAATCTGTGGTATACAATAGCAATTTTAATACAGGAGATCAAACTGGCCTAGATGGCGCTATTTTATATAAATACAATGGAGCCAATATCATTGGTAGGTATAACAATGGTGGATTTACTTTAAACTTATCCAACCTACCCAAACACAAAGCCATTCAAATAGAAGTAGTACCCTATTTTCACAATAGCTGGGACGGGAACAATAACTATGGTGGGATAGATGGACCAGATATTTGGACCATGTACGCGGATGGCCAAGAACTGGTTAAATCTACTTTTTCTAATTCTCCTTGTGAGCCTTTGTATTGTTTATTTCAGTCTTATCCGGTGCGTTATAGCTTTGTCAATAATCCACCAATGACGGATGCGATTAAAATTTTCGAAGGCACTTCGGACAATTGCTCAGGAAATAATACAAGCTCCATGTACCGCATCGTAAAAACAATTTCACATAACAATAGTACACTCAACCTTAGCTTCAGAGATTTTTTAGTACAAACCAATGTCTCTAATCCAATTTGTGATGAATCATGGTCTATGGCGAGTATTGTGGTTAAAGTCATCAACCTACCTTAATTTTTTGCTTGTTTAAAATACATTTTCCAACCATTAGTCAGTTTGCAGCATTGTTAATGCTGAATATATCCAATGCGGTGTTCCAGCTATTGGTGATTCCTATATTGATTCATTATGCGACACCGGTTAAGTTGGGCGTGTATTTTATTGCGCTTTCTTTTGGTGTACTGGCTTCTATCTTGGTCAACTTTGGTAGTTCACAAACAGCAGTAGTTGAAATAAGAAGAGCTACTGACGAAAATGAAAAAGCGCTCATCAGCGCCGAAACATTGGCCATTCGTTTTTATCCTTTATGTATTGCAGTCCTTGTAACAGTTGCGGTAGCAGCTGCTTCAGATAAAGGCGTCTACTATCTAGCAATTTTACCCATGTTGTTTGCAGAGTTCATCAATCCTCAATTTTATCTAACTGCAGAATACAAAATTAATAAGTACAGTATTTTAAATATTGTGATAAGAACCTTGGTCCTAGGAGTCATCTATTTTTTTAGAAACAACGATCAATTAATTTTTATTGCATTATTCAGTTCTGGCTTAGGCATGTTTTTATTAAATGCCTTATTTTTTAAACAAGCTTTTTTTGCTGCACAGTTAAATGTTTTATGGCCTTCTATTAAAAGAATCATTGCCTTAATTAAAACACATGCTTTAATTGTTGGCAATGGTATTACAGTGCACTTGCAACAATCTTTATTTTTATTTGCACTACCTGCTTTTGCGAGCCCTATCTTTTTATCTGCTTATGGCTTAATTGATAAATTAATTTCTAGTTGCAGGATGATGGTGAGCGCCTATAGTGTGGCAGTGATGCCAAAAGCAGCTGGCGAACATTTACAAGGCGCTGCGCAATGGCGTACATTAAAAAAACAACAAAATTCAATTTTAGCATTGGCCTGTGTTTGCGCAGGCTTGGTCCTTTATTTTTTCCCACAGTTTATTTTATCCTTATTGTTATTGGGTAAGTCGAATGTGGATGCAGCATTCATGGTGGAAGCGACGCGCCTATTACAATTAATTGCTGTCGTACCTTTATTGATTGCACTGAATGTTTTAAACGTAGCTGAATTAATTTTAGATAAAAAATTCAAATCATATTTTGGCGCAGGTTTAATTGTGTTATTAATTGCAGTGTTATTTATACTATTCCTTTATCTTGGTTTGCCTAAATATACTTTGGGATATTACCCAATGATCATTGAGGGCGCTTGCCTTGTGATTTATTTTTTAATCATTCAAAGCAATCGATCCAATGCTTAAGTATATGCTAACTGTATTGGGTTATTTTATTATTGCTGTATCTAATGGGCAAATAGGGCAAATCAATCCACAATCTACACTTGCTGATTCTGTACAAGCCTATAAGCCTATTGCAAAAACTGGTATAGCATTTAAATTGCTGCCTATTGTCAATAAACTGCAATACGTGGGACATCATCCCTACGAATGGAACGATGGCGTGATGATTCCTGCTAAAGGTTGGCAACAATACTTGAATGCAG
>CAJATB010000113.1 GCA_903944755.1 uncultured Bacteroidota bacterium | reverse complement strand
TACACCAGTGGATGTTAAAGCACCTGTTTGAATATTTCTTCTAAAGGCAATAATATTATTTGAATCTTGATTGGCAACCAATAACCAATTACCTTCTTTATTTATAGTAAAATTGCGTGGCGTTTTTCCTTCCGTACTATAATATTGTATACTTTTCTCTTCTAGTTTTCCATTCGGAAGTACTTTGAATGAAACGATGTTGTTTTCGCTACCTCTATTGCTTGCGTATAAAAATAGACCATCGGGCGATAAATGAATATCGGCACTAACTGCGGTTCCTTTAAAACTACTTGGATGTGTGTATACTTTTTGTAAAAAACTAGCTGTTCCTTTCGTAAATCTATAAACGCTAATGCTACCTGTAAGTTCTTCAATCACATACAGAAATTTACCATTACTTGAAAAACATAAATGTCTTGGTCCCGCACCTGGACTTGATTGTATGCTACTTGCTTTTTGTATTTGAAGTGGTGGTCCGTTTTTTGTTTGATAAGGATAAATAGAAATTTCATCCATGCCTAAATCGGGGGTCAATACATATTTTCCATCGGGTGAAAAGAATATTCCATGCACATGTGCTTTATCTTGTCTTGCTTCGTTAACACTACTACCACTGTGTTGAATAAATTGTTGAGGATTAGATAAACGACCATCGGCGAAGCGGTGATAGCTAGTAATACTTCCTCCACTATAATTAGCAACAAACAAATTAGTTTGATCGGGGCTTAATGTGATATAACAAGGATGCGCACCCTTGGATGTTTTCTCTTGTATTAAATTCAATTTATTATCTACAAATGAATAGGCGCTAATTTTGCCATCAATATCTTCATTCGTAGAGTATACTTGTCCATGGTCTTTTGAAATGGTTAAAAAAGAAGGATTGGATGCAGTTTCAGTATGACTTATTTCAGTAGCCTTTCCGGTGGCGGTATCAAATGATAATACATAAATACCCTTGCTTCCTTTTTTCGTATAAGTACCCACTAATAAATTGGGGGATAATAAACTAGGAGCGGGTGCAAGGTTTTGTGCAAATGAATTAATTGCAACAGTTAAAAAAATAAATACAAATGCAAGTTTTTTATAATTAGCTACAAAAAAAAAGGATCTAGTTTGAAACATGTTTTTATTTTTTATTGAATTTGATCATATCAAATAAACTCCCTTTATGAAACTCTTCTGGCCATACTTGCATTTTAGCGATATCTGTTAGGGTAGTAGGCCTGGTTGGATTGCTTCGTGCAGTGGGAGTCAAACCTACGGGAGCTATACTGGGTGCTTCTTTTTGAGCACAAAAAGACGAAGAAAGAACCGAAAGAATCATTGTTAGGGGGTAGAATACGCATAAAAACTATTGTTAGTAGAGATTTATTGAAGTTTCTACTAGCAAATTAGTCAAAATATTTCTTTTTTGTTGGGGAATTTCTAAAAGGGTCGTAAATTTGCTTCATGACATTAAACAATCATACACATCACTTTCATTTGCTATCCAATGGGTAGGCTATGGGTATAGGTATGTAAATATATTTAACCAAAGGGCTTACTAACAAGTAAGCCCATTTAGTTTATAGTCTGTCAAGTAAAATATATAATATAAATAATATGCGTTTAAAATTAGCTATTCAGAAGTCGGG
>CAJATB010000112.1 GCA_903944755.1 uncultured Bacteroidota bacterium | reverse complement strand
TGCTGCAACCCCATTTAGTCCTTATTTCGACGCATCAATGGTTTGGGGTCCAATTTCTGGGAGAATGTTGTATGTTGGCTGGAGGTTAAAAATTAAGTAATTCGCATTCCAAATACTTGATTTAAAACAATAAATCAAATGAAGGCGGTCCTTGACGCAGGTGTGCCCAAATACTACCTTCGAAATATTATTAAGATCATACACGCCTTTACACAACCGTTGATGATTTATTTACAATTTGATAATATTTTACTTTTTTTATTACAGTATATTAATCGTAATATTGCGATTAATATATTAAGTAAGTAAAATAATAAACTGTGTCAGCAAACAATTGCGCTCCAACTCATCAACGAAAACAATTAAGTTTTTTAGACAGGTACTTAACTTTGTGGATATGCTTAGCCATATTGCTAGGTGTTTCAATAGGCTACTTTATTCCTAGCAGTGCCGATTTTATAAATTCTTTTTCTAGCGGCACCACCAATATTCCATTAGCCATAGGGCTTATTCTTATGATGTATCCACCGTTCGCTAAAGTGAATTATAGTAAATTATCAATTGTGTTTAAGGATACAAAAGTGTTGGGTGTTTCCTTGTTACTGAATTGGGTAATTGGACCAATTTTGATGTTTATATTAGCAATTACCTTTTTAAATGATAAGCCTGAATACATGGTGGGACTGATTTTAATAGGGCTTGCAAGATGCATTGCCATGGTGATTGTATGGAATGAACTAGCCGAAGGCAGCCGTGAATACGCTGCTGGGCTTGTTGCATTGAACAGCGTTTTTCAGGTATTATTGTATAGTGTGTATGCTTATGTGTTTGTGACAGTGTTGCCTCCTTTATTTGGTTTTAAGGGATTAATAGTGAATATCAGTATTGGTGAAATTGCACAGAGCGTTGCAATTTATTTAGGCCTACCTTTTATAGCTGGGTTTATTTCAAGGTATTTATTAATAAAAGCCAAAGGAGAAGTTTGGTTTAATACGAAGTTTATTCCTGTCGTTTCTCCTTTCACATTAATTGCATTGTTATTTACGATTGTCGTTATGTTTAGTTTAAAAGGACAATTAATTGTTCAAATTCCTTTTGATGTAATTAGAATAGCTATACCATTAGTAATTTATTTTGCAATCATGTTTTTTGTTAGTTTTTTAATAGGCAAAAAAATGGGAGCAGACTATTCTACAAATACTTCCATTGCATTTACTGCAGCTGGAAATAATTTTGAATTAGCTATAGCCGTTGCCATTGGTGTGTTTGGAATTAATAGTGGACAAGCGTTTGCTGGTGTTATAGGCCCATTGGTTGAAGTGCCTGCATTAATAATATTAGTTAATGTTGCCTTTTGGTTAAGAGATAAGTTGTATACTAAAAAATAGATTGTATGAAAAAAAATATTTTAGTTTTATGTACAGGCAATAGCTGCAGAAGCCAAATTGCAGAAGGGTATTTACGTTATTTTGCTGGTGACAAAGCAACAGTATATAGTGCCGGCATTGAAACGCATGGAGTAAATCCTAAAGCCATTGCTACAATGAAAGAAGATGGTATTGATATTTCAATGCACACATCCAATAATATTTCGGAGTACGCTACTATTAATTTTGATTTTATAATAACGGTTTGTGACAATGCAAAAGAAC
>CAJATB010000111.1 GCA_903944755.1 uncultured Bacteroidota bacterium | reverse complement strand
GCTATAATCAAATCGTTCAATTAGTTTTTATATTAGGGTTAGCAAAATTAATTGATTTAGCTACAGGTGTTAATGGGCAAATTATAGGTACATCAAATTTTTGGAGATTCGATTTTTTCACAAACCTATTTTACATCATTCTTTCGCTCCCTTTGAACTTTTTTCTAATAAAAAATTATGGCTTAGAAGGCCTAGCCTACTCAAATTTAATGGCGCTAACACTTTATAATAGTGTTCGTTTTGGCTTTTTGTATAAGAAATTCAAACTGCAGCCTTATACTTGGCGACACTTCATTTTTATGCTTGTATGTATCACTTTAATGCTACTAGTACATCAAATACCAAATAGCACCAATATTATTACAAACATTGCAATTCGGTCTATTCTTTATGGTATTGGATTCTTGGGTTTGGCAATTTGGATAAACCCTGCACCAGAAATAGCAGGTGTTGTGGTAAATTTTCTTAATAAAACTACTAAAGGGTTTATGAAGAAAAAATAGTTTCTTCATGAATTTTGTACCTAACATTTTACTTTTTTCTTGCAATAGTAACCATATGAAATGGGGCGTAATTTTGTTGATAGTCCAATTCGAAGCCAGTATGTGTTAACATTTTTTTGATTAACTCAAAATCAAATACATGATGATGAACTGTCCTATAAGTAGCATTTAAGCTAGTCCTTTTAACCAAAGCTTCCCTGGTCCCTAAAACTTTGTCGAGTTCCATGTCATGTAACTGGTTTACTTCCTCAAAATGTGTTGTATCATCCTCTTGAGTATTGTTTAGCTCGTCCTCTAATATATGTTCGAATGCTGTTACTGGACGTTTCCGATCGAAGGTGAAGTCTTTATTAGGAAGGATTAATACAAATTTTGCACCAGGTTTTAATACCCTACACCATTCTTTAAGTGCTTTTATTGGATTTGCGATATGTTCTAAGGAATGGCTTGATAAAGCAAAGTCATATTTGTCATTTGATATTGCCGAAAGGTTAGTGCCTTCCGCGATAAATTGGTACCCAAAATCATTTTTATGGTAATTATAGGAATTGCCTTCTTGAATACTACCTTCCCAAATAGTTGCATTTGAAAAATTAACGCCATCCACTTGGTTTGCATACAAATAAATGGGCATAGCCCCTTTTAATTTGAAAATATCACTAGGGCCTCCTATTTCAATTCCATTTAATTTCTTAAATTCTTTAGCAATTTGGATTAATGGTCGCTTTTCTTTCTGTCTAATATAAGAAATAAAGGTAATGATGGTTTCAAGCAAATTCATAATCTAATCAATTATTAAGTTTTTTAAAAACAACTCCATTCCTTTCTTTTTATCGGCAGTGAATTGGTAGCTAATATTTTGGGTATAGTATTTATATAAATCGTACCCGGTTTCATGCTTAGGCACTTTTGCAATAACCTCCTCCAAATGGGTTAGCCCATAGCTATTCGCTAAATCGAACTGTTTCATGAATTCAGCAGGTATTGGTTTATTAGCCACCCAAGTTGCAAACACAAAAGGCAAGCCTGTATGTGCAATCCAAGCTGCAGCTAAGTCAAAACTATATGTAAACTGGGATATTGCAGCTAAGGCCCTATCACCTATTATCACACCAGCAGTTGTCCCGCTAATTTTTTGAATATAACCTTCCGATGCAGGAATAAACTCCACTTCTTGCTTCCAATAGTTTTTTAATAAAATTTGTGCTAATTGAATAGAGGTTCTGCTTTGATAGTCTAAATACACGGTTTCAATTTCCTCCATAGGTACTTGGCTAAAAATAGATACTGAGGCAACCGGGCCTTCGGCACCTATACAATACTCCGATACCAAATAAGGGTCCTTTAAAAAAGGAATGATTGCAACAGGCACTAGGCCAATGTCAATAGTGCCATCCATTAAGTCTTGGGCAATCTTTGCAGGGTAGTCTTTAACCAATTCAATCCTTTGCATGATGTCGGATTGCTGTATTCCCAGTAAGAAAGGGAGTGTATTTAAATAACTTACCGCCCCTATGCGCCATCTCTTGTCCAATTCAATTAACTTTGTACAAAGAAAACCATTTTTTTTCAATTATGTCACATCTTACTTCAATCTCTCCTATTGACGGTCGTTATTACAAACAAACAGCTGCTTTGGGTAACTACTTTTCGGAATACGCGCTAATTAAATACCGTGTGCTTGTAGAAATTCATTATTTCCTTTTTTTGGCAGATAAGAAATTCTTTAAAGTGACACCCGCCCTAAGAAAAAATTTACTTGCCGTTATTGAAAACTTTTCAGAAGCCGACGCGGAAAAAATTAAATCAATTGAGGCTGTCACCAACCATGATGTAAAAGCAGTTGAATATTTTTTAAAGGAAGTATTAGAGCAGCACAAAGCAAGCGAATTAAAAGAATGGATTCACTTTGGATTAACTTCTCAGGACATTAACAATACTGCTATTCCATTAAGTTGGAAAGAAGCAATGGAAAACGATATTTTACCTGCTTATGTAAATTTGCAAAATCGCCTGTATCAATTTGCAAAGCAATGGAAAAAAATTCCTTTGTTAGCTAGGACACATGGTCAAGCAGCCTCCCCAACTACTTTAGGAAAAGAAATAATGGTGTTTGTAGAAAGGCTACATAACCAGATAGAACTATTTGCCGCAATTCCTTACGCTGCAAAATTTGGTGGCGCAACGGGTAACTTTAATGCACATCATATTGCTTATCCAAAAAAGAATTGGGTTTCATTAGGTAATGAATTTGTGGAGGATGTATTGGGCTTGCAAAGAATGCAGTTCACTACTCAAATTGAACACTACGACAACTTTGCGGCACATTGTGATACCTTAAAGCGACTGAATAATAATTTAATTGATTTGTCTCGTGATATTTGGACTTATATATCAATGGATTATTTTAAGCAACAAACTAAAAAAGGCGAAATAGGGTCAAGTGCAATGCCACATAAAGTAAACCCAATTGATTTTGAAAACGCAGAAGGTAATTTAGGCCTAGCAAATGCAGTATTGGAACACCTGGCTGCTAAGCTTCCTATTAGTCGTTTACAAAGGGATTTAACCGACTCCACTGTACTACGTAATATTGGCGTACCTATTGGGCACATCACCATTGCGATTAATTCTTTAGAAAAAGGATTGGGTAAGTTAATTTTAAACGAAGAAAAAATACAAGCCGATTTAGAAAACAATTGGGCGGTAGTTGCAGAAGCAATTCAAACCATTTTACGTCGTGAAAAATACCCTAACCCTTATGAAGCCTTAAAGGACTTAACCAGGGGTAACAATAAAATTGATAAAAAATCAATACACAAATTTATTGACGGGCTTAAAGTTTCAGCAACACTAAAAACTGCATTAAAGAAAATTACACCGCAAAATTATACAGGCGTTACTGCTGAATATTAAACTATAAGGTTCGTGCAAATTAAATAGCGTCGTCTTCAAATGGAGGTGGCGCTATTTTTTTTCGAGGTTCCTTCTTTCCTAATAATAAATGAATGGGTGCCATGCCTTCTTTTTCAATGGCCATAGTAAGTACTTGGGCAGTGGCTGCGGCGTCTCCCCAAGCTCGATGCCTCCCTTCTATCCGAATACCTAAATCCCTTGTTAAAGAACCTAGCCCATACCTTTCTAGCCCAGGAAAAACTTTCTTGCTTAATTTAATGGTGCATAATTTGGGTGCTGTCCATTGAAAACCTGCTTTGCCGAGCATATAATGCACAAAAGAATAATCGAAACTTACATTATGGGCAACAAAAATTCTATCCTTTAATAAATTGAAAATCATAGGTGCCACTTCCTCAAACAAGGGAGCTTCGGCCACCATTTCATCACTAATTCCAGTCATATTGATAATGAATGGGGGGATTTTTTGTAATGGATTAACTAATGTGACATATTTACCCGTCACTTCTATCCCATTATGGATTACAATAGCAATTTCGGTTATACCATGGGTGTGTGGCATACCTCCTGTTGTTTCAATATCTACAATTGCAAATTCCATAGGGACTAAGATCGTAATTTTTATGCCGATTTCTGCCTTTTAAAGTAACATTTTGAATGAAACCACGTTATTGATATAATAACAAGTATAAAATTCTCCATGCGCATAAGATTAACACTACTTATTGGATTATTCGGCCTTACACTTAATGCTTGTAGGACAGCCGAACAAGAAGCAACTACAGCGCTAAAAAAAGCTTGTGGCACATTGATTATTAAAATGCAGCCTACTGCTTTAATTATCCCCCAACCCAACCTATCAAGCACTTCTGCATTAGAAGAAGCTGACCAGGGACCTCGAAATATTTGGGAAGCTGCAGAATCGGCAAGAACTTGGTAAGCTCTAGCTGCTTTTCCTTATTTTTGTGACTCAATTTAGGAAAAGAACAACCCCATGGAATTAAGCAAAAATTACCTGCCCGGCGAAGTAGAAACTAAGTGGTATGCCCACTGGATTAAAAACGGCTATTTTCACAGTACGCCAAACGAGAAAAAAGCATACACAGTTGTAATACCTACACCAAATGTGACGGGTGTATTGCATATGGGTCATTGTTTAAATAATACGATTCAGGATATATTAGTGCGTCGTGCGCGCATGCAAGGATTTAATCCTTGTTGGGTGCCAGGTACCGACCATGCTTCTATTGCAACAGAGGCAAAAGTAGTTGCGATGTTAAGGGAGCGAGGTATTTCAAAATCAAGTTTAACGCGCGATGAATTTTTAGCCTATGCTTGGGAGTGGAAAGAAAAGTACGGTGGTATTATATTACAGCAATTAAGAAAAATGGGTTGTAGTTTGGACTGGGAACGCACGTCCTTCACAATGGACCCAGCTTATTACGAAATAGTTATAAAAGTATTTGTTGACCTACATAAGAAAGG
>CAJATB010000110.1 GCA_903944755.1 uncultured Bacteroidota bacterium | reverse complement strand
TCAATTTTATGTATAAACTGCTTTACTTTTAAAATGTTAAAATGTATATAATTATTGATGTAAAACAATGATAAAGTTTCAATTACTGATGAGAAATAGGTTTACTCTCGAAATTAATACGATTACCCCCCCCTCCTAAAGCCACTTCCTACGCTTAAACCACCAATAGATAATAGCCGAAAAAATTAACATGGAGACTAATAGAATAGGATAACTCCATTTATACCTTAATTCAGGCATGAAATCGAAGTTCATTCCATATACCCCTACTATAAAAGTAAGTGGCATAAAAAACACTGAGAAAATAGTTAACACCTTCATCACTTCATTCGTCTTTTGAGCAGACAGGGATAAATAAATGTTTAGGAGGTTTGTAACATTTTCATGTGTTTGATCGTTTAACAACATTAGCTTAATCCTTAATTCTTTCAAATCCTGATGCATAATAGCATCCTTTGATTTTACTTTAATAGATTGTATTACTTCACCTGTTAGTGTTAACAGTTTAGACCTAACAGATATGCTGCGTTTTATTAAATACAAATCCTCTAGCATAGAAGGGTTAAGTACTTTAAGAAATATTTTATTTTCAATTTGATCCACTTCGTTTGCTAATTGAAGTACAGGCGCATCAAAAGAATGTAATACATTCCAAACTATTTTTATGACCATCTCATTTGTATTATTACAAATGTGTGCATCGTAATATTTTATTTTTATTTTTTCAATGAATTCAAAGGGCACTCGGTGAATAGTAATTAATGCTGAGTCATTATAAAATATTGCAATTTTATTACTCAATCCTTGAATGGTATGCGCGGCAGTGCCTGGCTCCTGATTTAAAAATCTTGTAATCATAAATTGAAAATCACCCAGGTCCTCGTGCTTTGGCAAGTGGTCTGGTTCCATACAGTCCTTTAAATTGTATTCATTTAAATTATGCGTCTCGCTAATGAGCTTCAATTCTTCAGCAGTTGGATTAGTGATATCTGTCCAAGAAAATTTCGCAGTAGGGATAGTCCAATTAATTAAAGCCATTTTTTTGTAGTTGTAATTGCTACTGTAATTTAAGTCAAAATGACTTATGTTGATTCACTATTTTTTATATTGGTAGCTTATTTGCAAGCTTGTTAAATGCTATTTACTTTTAACTACTATTTCAAATAAACTATCAGGACTTACATTTAATGTTTGTGATAGAATATAAATTGTATAGGCGCTTGTACTTATTTTGCCTAATTCAATTCTGCTTACTTGTGAATAAGTAAGCCCAACATTTAATGCCAATTGCTCCACTGTTAACCCCATTTTGAAACGGTGCTTTCTTATATTATTGCCTAAACAAATTTTGAAAATATCCTTACTTGTACTCATATACAAGTGCAATATAAATAGCGAAAGGGCATACATCAAGAGCGTTTGTGCTCTATTGATTTCAACAGCCTGATTTTTTATGAAATTGAGGCGTAGGCATTATGCTACTAAATACATTGAATAGTATTGAATCTATGCAGAGCCTTATGTTGCAGTTTATATTATGCACCTACCTCTGATTGTAAACCCCAATGTTCGGGAGAACGCCATAACGAAGACAGCATCAACTCTCTCATGAAAATAAATTCTTTAGGTAGCTTATCATACATCCTTGCGAATAGTTCTTCATGGCTTAGCAATTCTGCTTTCCATGCTTCCCTATCTACCTCCATTATTTCTCTAAACTGAGGTCGGTTGAAATCTAAACCAGTCCAATCCATATCGCGGTAGCGTGGCACCCATCCTATTGGACTTTCTACTGCCAAAGAATTACCATTCGCTCTTTCTACAATCCATTTTAAAACTCTCATATTATCCTTGAATCCTGGCCATAAGAAATTGCCGTCTTTATCTTTTCTAAACCAATTCACGCTAAATATTCTTGGCGCATTAGGCATATTACGGCCCATTTGCAACCAATGATTAAAGTAATCCGCCATATGGTATCCACAAAAAGGCAACATGGCAAATGGGTCTCTTCTTACTTTTCCTTGCTCTCCAAATGCAGCTGCAGTTGTTTCAGAACCCATTGTAGATGCTAAATAAACACCAAAATTCCAGTTAAATGCTTGATAAACTAAGGGCACTGTAGTTGCACGTCGGCCTCCAAAAACAAGTGCACTAATTCTTACCCCTTTAGGATTCTCCCAATCACTATCAATAACAGGACACTGTGAAGCAGGGGCGGTAAACCTCGAATTAGGATGTGCAACTAGTTCGCCACTTTTAGGATCGTGCTTTACGCCTTTCCAATTCACAATATCAGCAGGAGGCTCTTTAGTTAAACCCTCCCACCAAATATCACCATCGGGAGTAACACCTACATTTGTGAAAATGCTATTACTATGCATTGTTTTCATAGCATTAGGATTGGTTTTTTCATTTGTACCCGGTGCTACACCAAAATAACCAAACTCGGGGTTAATCGCATATAAATAACCATCGTCACCTGGCTTAATCCAAGCAATATCGTCGCCAATGGTTGACACCTTCCAACCATTCATTTCCTTAGGGGGAACAAGCATTGCAAAATTGGTTTTGCCACAAGCACTTGGGAAGGCCGCTGCAACATAAGTTTTTTCTCCCTTCGGATTTTCGACACCTAAGATTAACATATGTTCTGCAAGCCAACCTTCTTCTTTTCCCATTACTGAAGCTATGCGTAATGCAAAACATTTCTTTCCAAGAAGTGCGTTACCTCCATAACCTGAACCATAAGAAACAATACTTCTTTCTTCAGGATAATGGACAATATATTTAGTGGTGGGATTGCATGGCCATGTTGAATCTTCTTCCCCTTCTAATAAAGGAGCACCAGAACTATGAATACATTTTATAAATTCACCTTTCATTCCTAGCGCCTCCAAAACAATGGTACCTACCCGCGTCATTATATGCATATTAGCAACCACATATTCACTGTCTGAAATTTGAATGCCAATTTTTGAAATGCCCGACCCTACAGGTCCCATGCTATAAGGTATTACATACATTGTCCTTCCCATCATACTTCCTTCTAGTAAATCACCTAATATTCCTTTCATTTCACTGGGCTCCATCCAATTATTTGTTGGACCTGCATCCTCTTTCTTACGACTACATATATATGTTTTGTCCTCAACCCTTGCAACATCACTTTTATCACTAAAACAGGCATAACTATTTGGCCATTTTTTTTCATCTAATTTTATGAAGGTTCCTTTTTCAACTAACTTATTACATAATTCGTTATACTCTGACTTAGTACCATTGCATAAATAAATATTTTTAGGCATACACAATGCAGCAACTTCTTTAATCCATTCAAGTAATCCATTATGATGGATTTGTAATGCTTCAATGTCTATTTCAATAGCAGGATCAATAGTTCGTTTCTTCATAATAATTAATTTTAAGTGCCAACCAATTTTAACTCTGATTTTATAAGAACATGAAATTGGTATACTGTAACAATTGTGTAATTGTGGGGGCAAAACAACAATGCCCTATAAAATTAGAACTATTAAATTAAAAACGAACGTTAATTAGTAAGTATTTAAACAATCAAATGACTAATCGTTCCCCTCTTTGCACGAAATGAAAGATTTGATTGATTTTTTGAAAAACGCCCGCAAATTTAAGAGGGAGTTGGTGACTAAATAACTTGGCGTTATTTCTTGACTGTTTTCATTTGTATAATATCCACTAAAAATGCGAATGCCATAGAGAAATAGATATACCCTTTTGGAATTTGAAGGTGAAAACCTTCTGCAATTAAGGAAAGTCCTATCATCATTAAAAAGCAAAGCGCTAGAATTTTGAAAGAAGGATGTTTTTTTATAAAATGACTAATTGGGCCAGATGCCAATATCATTATTAATACAGCTACTATGACTGAAGTATACATAATCCATAAATCCTGTACCATGCCTACGGCAGTTATAATTGAATCAACAGAAAAGACAAGATCTAAAACAATAATTTCCATTAATAGTCTGTTAAAGCTGCTTTGTGAAGGAACAATTGGGATATCACTATTCGCTTCTTCTGTTTTATGATATATTTCAACTGTGCTTTTGTATAATAAAAAAATTCCACCCCCAATTAAGACTAGCCCTTTGCCAGAAAAGTTGATATCCGAAAAAGTGAATAAAGTTTTATCGAGTCTTAATATCCAAGAAATCGCAGTTAATAGAAGAAGCCTCATGATCATAGCTAATCCTAGACCCCAATAACGCAACTTGTTACGTTGACTTTCTGGTAAGCGATCCGCTAAAATCGAAATGAAAATAACATTATCGATACCTAATATTACTTCTAGCATTATTAAAGAAAGTAATGGGATTAAGGCGTCCATCATAAAGATTTATTTGAAGTAAATATAGCTATTTATAAAATAAGTTCCATTTGTATATTACAACGTTCATAAGGGGTTGATCGTCCAGTTATTTCTTTGAACCCGAGCTTGCGGTATAAGTTTATTGCAGGCGATAATATAGTATTACTCTCAAGGTAAAGGTTTTTCGCGCCAAGCAACTTAGCACTTTCAATAATATGTTGACCAAGCAACCAGCCAATTTTTTTTCCTTGCGCTTTTGGCGAGACAGCCATTTTAGCTAACTCATAATCATAGTCAGGGTCATTCATTTTAATTAAAGCGCAAACACCAACAGGCTCTCCGATATATAGTGCAACAAGAATTAAACCACCTTTTGATAAAATATAATCGTTGGGATTATCTAATGATTTAAAATCTGTTGGTTCCATTTTGAAATAAGCAGAAATCCATTCAACATTCAACGCCTTAAAGGCAGCATGATATTTTTCTTCGTAATGGACTATTACTGGATTAACTACTTCAAGTGCTTTTACCTGCTTTTCCATAATGATTAATTAGGTTTTTGAATTTATTGTCAACAATTCACTCCTCATGTACAAATATACATATAGCAGGTAGAAGAATTCTATTTAGGATAAAAAAAGATTCAACTAAGTCACAATTAAAAATTGATCTTTTTTCGGTGCCAAAATAAGTGCAAATGAAAAAGATATATAAGCTAAAATATTAATTACCAATATTAGATTATATAAACTTTCAAAGAATTTTTGATTACTAGCATTGTATAAAAAATACATAACTATACTAATGGTAACATAATAAATACTGAAAACTACAAAAGGAACAATTATTAAGGCTCTTGAAATTGTTGATTTTTTTGAATAAAAGCCAACTGTGTGTTGATTTAAAATATTTATACTATAAACAGATAATGCTAAATATATTAATAATGTACCCCATTTTGTATTAATACCATAAAAGTAAAATGAAAAAACGTCTGCTAACACTATTAGGGAAAAAATAACATGAAATAATATTTTTGTTTTAAGCGTAAACTTATTTTTATCCCAACTAAAAAAAAGTGATAGCAGTAATTGAGTAGCAGCTATTGCGTAAATAAAAATAATAATTTTTTTTATGCTACCATTAAAATGAGTATAATAGGATAATTCAGTAATTAAACCTGCTAGTAAGTAGTATATAAACAAAGCATATATTTTATTTATTTTACTCAACAAAAATAGCCCAATAAGAGAAGCAATTACGATTAGTATATCAGATAACATCAACAACGTCATATTAATAAATATTATTAGTGGAAGTAGAACATCTTGGGGGGCATTCTTTTCCATACTCAACAATCACATCTTCCCCATTACCACTAAGGGAATTTAAGATGTCATTATCCTCGGCATCCACGCCAACAAATATGGAACAAATTGCATTATTTTCTTTCATTCCGTAATAAGCCCTAAATTCAACACAGCCCGGCTGATTTAAGATTGCTTGTATAGCTGACGCATCAAATGTTTCACTATACTTTAATGATTCTTTAAATTCAGGTGTAGCTATAAGTGTTAAGTTATCCCTATACCTTTTAATTAACTCTCTTGCCGTAGCTAAGTTTATAATATTATTGCTCATTTGTATGTATTTTCTTCAAAAGTATAGCAATCAAATTTTGCATATTTGGTCACACTGTTCATTACCTATATTCTTAACAAACCTACTTTATATAAACCCGAAATTGGCTTATTGTCCCAAAACAATTCAAAATCAAGTAACCCTTCGGCTAAATAACTTTGTTTGATTTCGGAAAAACTTAATCCATTAGTATTAACAACAGCTAGTTGCGGCAATAGCTTCAAAAGCCAAGTTCCTTTTGCCACATCCACACTGATCGTAATACTCGTCTTTGTCGTCTGGTACAATAAATTCATTTCCTCCCACTTATTCCCCTTCTTAGACCGTTGAACAACTGTACTCGTTGGCATTACTCCTAACCAAATTGTTTTATAATAATTGGAGGTTTCTAGTTCAGTAGCCTCTATTTCATTTTGTATATAGTTTGGCGCAATAGTAGTTTTAGGAATAGTGAATTCGAACCACTTTTGCAACGGAAACTCGAAACAGGCACCGTGCATATAATTCAATAACGCTTTTTTCAACCCAAATCCAAAAATTTCATGATTCGCTCCCGTAGGGTCGGTATGTTCGATATCATTATTCGCAAATGTTCCTATTTCGCTCGAAACTTTCTTTACCATAAATTTTTCCGGATTTAATCCAACTGGGCTATGCGCCGTCATGGTGAATAAATGCCAGAAGGCTGACTGCAATACGCCTGTTTGAAAAAACTGCCTAACCATTTCCAAAGAATCAACCGTCTCCTGCACTGTTTGTGTTGGGAACCCATACATTAAATAAGCGTGCACCATAATTCCTGCTTCCGTAAAGTGTTTACTCACTTTAGCTACCTGAGATACTGTAATTCCTTTCTGTATAAGTTCCAATAACCTATCCGATGCTACTTCAAGGCCACCGCTCACTGCAATACAACCTGCTGATTTTAATAATTGGCAAAGGTCCTGTGTAAAGCTTTTCTCAAACCGTACATTCGCCCACCAACTTACGACTAACTTTCTTCTTATTATTTCAATTGAAAGCGCCTTCATTAAAGAAGGTGGTGCAGCTTCGTCCACAAAATGAAAACCATTCTGCCCTGTCTTTGCAATCATTTCCTCCATTCTATCCACTAACAAAGAAGCCGTAATTGGCTCATAACTTTTAATATAATCTAATGAAATGTCGCAGAAAGTACACTTGCCCCAATAACAACCGTGTGCCATTGTTAACTTATTCCAGCGGCCATCACTCCATAAACTATGCATTGGATTTGTGACCTCAATTACTGAAATATATTTATCTAATAAAAGTCCGTCATAATCGGGTGTGCCAACCTGTCCTTGTTTATAATCGGAGCAACTTGTATTGTTTATATAAGTCACCACACCATTAACTAGTGTGAAGCAACGCTTTAATTCATGCTGTTGTTTTTTTCCTTCAATGTGTTCGATTAATATTTCTAAAGGGGCTTCGCCATCATCCAAAGTGATAAAATCATAAAAATTAAATACACGTGCGTCACTTAGCGACCTTAGTTCGGTATTCGCAAAACCCCCACCCATAGCTACTTTTATATGAGGATAGTTTTTCTTTATCCATTGGCCACATCGAAGAGAAGTATATAAATTGCCAGGAAACGGCACCGAGATACAAACTAATTGTGGTTGTACTTCCAGCATACGCGCAGCCAAAATCTTTATTAAAATTTCATCCAAATAGGTGTATGGTAATTGTAGTGCATCATTCAATTCATCAAAAGAATTTGCCGACCTGCCTAAACTTTCCGCGTAACGACTAAATCCAAAATGAGTGTCGATATTTTCTTTAATTAAATCGCTCAAATCTTCTAAATACATGGTTGCAATATGTTTTGCCATATCCTGTTTTCCCATACTTCCAAACGCCCATTTTAAATCGTCTAATTGTTCAAAGCGACTAGCTTCCGGTAAAAATTGTCGGTTACAAATTAAATGTGCAAGCGTAGGAAGTTTCCCTTGCAAAAAAAGCATCACATTGTCAATCGTGTTTATATAAGTAGCTTGTAATGCAACAATTCTCTCACTATTTGCTGACAGCACTAAATCATTCTGTTCAATTGTCTTAAATAATTTCTCAAGCCCTTCCTTGCAAAATAAAGCCAAGGTAACTTCTATGCCTAAATCGGCTTGAACAGTAGGAATGTTTTTTGTATTAAAAAAACCTTTCAAGTACGCTGTTGCAGGATACGGTGTATTTAGCTGAGTAAAAGGGGGTGTTATTAATAAAATAGGTGATTGCAAGCCGATAGTTTATAGCGCAAAAATAAGGATTCGGTGTATAAAAAAGCTGTTTTAAAGGATAAAGCTTTATGCATTATCATGAAAAGACCAGAGACTTCATCTATTGGAAAATAGATAGAGATTAACTAATAAGGACATTGTCCGGAAATTACATCTTGCTTAAATTGACTTATTAGTTTTTTCATTTCCTTGATTTCTTTAAGTTTAGTTTCTAAGGCAACCAGTTTTTCGTCAAGGATGTGCAACTTTTCTTTTTTTGAATATTTGTTATTATACCATGCATCAATAATCTGACCAATTTCACTAATCGTAAATCCCACGGATTTCGCATCATTAATAAATTCAAGCTTTTCTACCGTTTCCTCGTCATAATGAAAGTAGTTATTTGACTTTACAGTTATATCTCGTTTCCCTTTTACAAGCCCCGATTTTTCATAAAACCTAATTGTATGAGGCGACAGACCTGTTTTTATGGATAATTCGTGTATTAACATATTGCAAATATACGGTGTGGAAAAATAAATACCAACTATAGACTACACTCTACTGTTGTTGGTTTTAGAAATCTCGCATAGGTTTGTGTTGAAATCAAAAAATATATAATGAAAAAGACTATTTTAATTACAGGTACTTCAAGCGGTATTGGCAAGGCAACTGTAATAGAATTTGCAGAAAAAGGATGGAATGTAATAGCAACACAGCGAAATCCAGAAAAAGAAACCGACTTTAACGCTTATAATAATGTAAAACTGTATCCCTTAGACGTGACAAACTTAAATAGTATTGTTACAACAATTCAAGCAGTTAAGGAAGCATTTGGTACTATTGATGTGGTAGTAAATAATGCCGGATATGGAGTAGATGGTGCATTTGAAGCAATGACTGATGAAATTATAGAGAAGCAATTTAACACGAATGTTTTTGGACTTATGCGTGTTACTAGAGAAGCAATTAAATTAATGAGGCCTCAGGGTGGTGGAATGATTATTCAAATTTCTAGTATGGGAGGTAAAATTACATTCCCATTATATAGTATTTACCATGCTACTAAGTTTGCTGTAGAAGGATTTACAGAATCCCTGCATTATGAATTAGCACAATTCAATATCAAGCTTAAGTTAATTGAACCAGGGCCTATTGTAACTGATTTTTATGGAAGAAGCCGCCAATTTGTAAAGCCAAATGACACAGACGCCTACGATAGTTTTATAACAAAGTTTAATGACGCTGCCCAAAACGTAATGAAGGATGCAGAGGGACCTGAAGTGGTTGCAAAAACAATTTATACTGCGGTTACTGATGGTACAAACACGATGAGGTATGCGGTAGGAAAGCCAGGGCCCATGTTATTAATATTAAGAAAAATACTTTCAGATAAACTATACTTTTTAATGGTTCGAAAAAGTTATAAACTATAATCGAACAATATTTTGACATTAATTCTTCAAAAAAAATAATTCTAATTGCAATAAACTCTAATTTATTAAAATAAGCCGTTAACTTTATTACCTCAGCTATTTCATATGATGAATAAAAAAGTAAAAGACGCGGAATCGGCCATTTTTGATATAAAAGATGGTGATACACTCATGTTAGGGGGATTTGGCTTATGTGGTATTCCCGAAAATTGCATTAGTGCATTAGTTAAGATGGGTGTGAAAAACCTAACCTGCATTTCAAATAATGCAGGGGTGGATGATTTTGGGATTGGCCTGATGTTACAACAAAAGCAAGTAAAAAAAATGATTGCTTCTTATGTTGGAGAAAATGCAGAATTTGAAAGGCAATTATTAACAGGCGAACTTGACGTTGAACTTATTCCGCAAGGTACATTAGCTTTTAGATGTATGGCAGCGGGATATGGGATGCCTGCAATTTATACACCAGCTGGAGTAGGAACAGAAGTTGCAATTGGAAAAGAAATTAGAAATTTTAATGGCAAAGATTACCTGTTAGAAATGGCATTCAACGCTTCATTTGCAATAGTAAAAGCCTGGAAAGGCGATACAGAGGGTAACCTGATATATAAGGCAACTGCCAGAAACTTTAATGCTGCTATGGCAATGGCAGGAAAAATAACTATTGCCGAGGTAGAGGAGTTGGTAGAACCTGGGGGTTTAGATCCAAATGAAATACACACTCCTGGTATTTACGTGCATCGAATTTTTCAAGGTAGCAATTACGAAAAACGAATTGAGAAAAAAACGATAACAAAATAAAATATTATTTAAACTATTTAATATGTTAGATAAGGAAGGTATTGCAAAAAGAATTGCGCAAGAAATACAAAACAACTACTATGTCAATTTAGGTATTGGCATTCCCACCCTTGTAGCAAATTATATTCCTAAAAATATTAATGTTTGTTTCCAGTCAGAGAATGGTTTATTGGGTATGGGACCTTTCCCTAGCGAAGATGCTGTAGATGCTGATTTGATAAATGCAGGCAAACAAACAATAACCATGCTGCCTGGTGCTTCCATTTTTGATTCCGCTATGAGTTTTGGCATGATTCATGCGCAAAAGATTGATTTGACAATTTTAGGCGCTATGGAAGTTTCCGAAATGGGAGATATTGCAAATTGGAAAATACCTGGAAAAATGGTAAAGGGTATGGGAGGCGCAATGGACTTAGTAGCTTCTGCAAAAAATATAATTGTTGCAATGCAGCATGTAAACAAGGAAGGGGAAAGCAAATTATTACCCAAATGCAGCTTACCCCTTACTGGAATAAGGTGTGTTAAAAAAATAGTAACTGAATTAGCCGTATTAGCTGTTTTACCTGAAGGGGGTTTTAAACTTTTAGAAAGAGCCCCTGGTGTATCTGTAGAAACTATAAAAAAAGCCACTCTTGGAAAGCTCGTCATTGAAGGCGATATCCCAGAAATGGCTTTTAATTAAACTAACGGTTTTTTATAAGTTTCCTCTTAAATCTTGCTCCCGTTCTAAGGCTTCAAATAATGCTTTAAAATTTCCTGCACCAAATGACTTTGCACCCTTTCTTTGAATAATCTCATAAAATAAGGTAGGCCTATCTTCAACAGGTTTTGTAAAAATTTGGAGCAAGTACCCTTCATCATCTCTATCTACTAAAATACCTAATTTTTTTAGTGGTTCAATATCTTCGTCAATTGGGCCAATCCTATCTAACAATTCATCATAATAAGTAGTCGGTATATTTAAGAACTCTACCCCTCTTGCACTTAGTTTGGTGACAGTATCAATAATATTGTCAGTTGCAATAGCAACATGTTGCACTCCAGCATCCTTATAAAAATCTAAATACTCTTCAACCTGAGATTTCTTTTTACCTTCTGCTGGTTCATTTATTGGAAATTTTACAAACCCATTTCCGTTACTCATTACTTTACTCATTAGTGCTGAATACTCGGTTGAAATTTGTTTGTCATCAAATGTCAAAATATTTTTAAAACCCATAGTGTCTTCATAAAACTTTACCCAAGTATTCATCTGGTTCCAACCTACATTACCCACACAATGATCGATATATTTTAAACCTACGGGGTCAGGTGCGTAACTACTTTCCCATTTTCTAAAACCCGGCATAAAAATTCCACTATAATTATGGCGCTCTATAAACAAATGAACTGTGTCTCCATAAATATGAATCCCACTCATTTTAATTTCCCCATTTTCGTCTTTAATAGTTTTGGGTTCCATATAAGGCTTTGCACCTCTTTTAACTGTTTGTTCAAATGCATCATAAGCATCCTTTACAGTTAATGCAATTGCCTTAACTCCATCACCATGCTTATGAACATGAGCAGCTATTGAAGATTCCGAATTTAATGGCGTAGTTAAAATAAGTCGTACTTTATCCTGCATCAAAACATAAGACACTTTTTCCTTGTCTCCAGTTTCTGGACCACTATAGGCACAACTTTGGTATCCAAATGCTGTTTTATAATAGTGAGCCGCTTGTTTTGCATTACCCACATAAAATTCTACAAAGTCCGTCCCCAATAAGGGTAAAAAATCTTGATTATTCCCTGAGCTATCCATTTTTGTTTTTATAATTTATAATTATTCAATATTAAATTGCCAACTTTTGTGATAATTTTCATCTTCAATAAGTAAGGCGTCTTCTGTAATCATTAAAGGCCTGAATGGATCAATCATCACTGCCAATTCATCTGTTTTTTCTTTACCAATAGACTTTTCAACACTTCCAGGATGTGGACCATGCGGGATACCGCCAGGGTGCAATGTGATTTGTCCTTGAACAACCGATTTTCTACTCATAAAATCTCCATCTACATAATATAATACTTCATCACTATCAACATTACTATGGTTATAAGGCGCAGGTATAGCATCAGGATGGTAGTCATACTTACGAGGAACAAAAGAACAAATTACAAAATTACGCGCTTCAAACGTTTGATGCACTGGTGGAGGTTGATGTACTCGTCCGGTAATTGGTTCAAAATTATGAATTGAAAAAGCCCAAGGATAATGGTAGCCATCCCAACCTATAAAATCAAACGGATGCGTTCCATAAGTATATGGATAAATAAGTCCTTGTTTTTTTATCAAAATTTTAAACTCACCTTCCTGGTCAAATGTTTCTAAATCGGATGGGCGTCTAATATCCCTTTCGCAATAAGGTGCATGTTCCATTAACTGTCCAAATTCATTTTGATAACGCTTTGGAAAACGAATTGGGCTATAGCTTTCAGTGATAAATAAACGGTTATTTTCGTCGTCAAATTCTAATTGATAAATAGTGCCTCTTGGAACCACTAAATAATCGCCATAACCAAACTTAATATTTCCAAATCCCGATTTTAAAGTGCCCGATCCTTTATGAATGAAAATAACTTCATCTGCTTGACTATTTTTATAAAAATAATCTGTCATAGATTTTCTAGGTGCCGCTAATGAAATTTGCAAATCTGAATTTACTAAAACCGGTTTCCTACTTTTTAAATAATCGTCCTCTGGTTTAACATTAAAGCCTAACAAACTAGTATGACGCAAGTGCTTTTCTCTTGCAATTTTAGGTTCAACGGAATACGGCTCCCCCAATGACTTTACCATGGTAGGAGGATGCGTATGATATACAAGCGAGTACATCCCAGAAAAACCTTCTGTTGAAACTAATTCTTCGGCGTATAATTTGCCATCCGGTTTTCGGAAAACAGTATGTCTTTTTGCGGGAATACTCCCAAGTGAGTGATAAATAGGCATATTTTAGGTTTTTCAACAAGTACAATACTAACAATTATTAGCACAAAATAAAATATTATTTTTAACTTCGTCATAACCACATTTTAAAAAAGACGGAGAAACCAATTTTGGTGCCTAAAAATGTCATAAAATATTGATAATCAATGAAATTAGTAAGCTATTTATTTAAAGGAGAAACGAAATTAGGCGCAGTGATCAATCACGATGTGTTCGCACTAAACAGTATTAATAATAATCTACCAAATAATATCATTGAGTTTTTGAAATTAGGAGAAGAAATAATGCGAGATACGGAAATATTAATTTCTAAAATTGAAACTAAAGAAATAAATATTGACCCGGTTAATGATTATACTTTGTTAGCACCAGTACCCCATCCTACTTCTTGTAGAGATGGTTATGCCTTTCGTCAGCACGTTGCTTCGGCTAGAAAGAACAGAGGCGTAGACATGATTAAAGAGTTTGACCAATACCCTATTTTTTATTTTACAAACCACAATGCAATACAAGGACCAGGTGAGATTTATTGCATGCCCGATCATTTTCAACAACTTGATTTTGAATTAGAAATTGCTATTGTAATTGGAAAAGAAGGTAGAAATATAAAAGCAAAAGATGCGGATGCTTATATAGCTGGCTTTACCATAATGAATGACCTAAGTGCAAGAAAATTACAAATGGAAGAAATGCTTTTAAACTTAGGCCCAGCAAAAGGCAAAGATTTTTCAACAGTAATAGGTCCTTGGTTAGTTACCCCAAACGAAATGAATCGTTTTCTAGTACCTGCAAAAGATGGACATGTTGGAAATAACTACGATTTATCAATGAAATGTTGGGTGAATGAAAAATTAGTATCGCAAGGGAATGTAAAAGATATGGATTGGACTTTTGCTGAGATAATTGAAAGATGTTCCTATGGTGTAACAATATATCCTGGTGATGTGATAGGTTCAGGGACTGTTGGCACAGGTTGTTTTTTGGAGTTGAATGGTACTGGTAAATTAAACAATCCAAATTTTGAAGCACAATGGTTGCAGCCTAATGACACCGTAAAAATGACAATTGATGGGCTAGGCACTTTAGAGAATATTATTAAAGCAGAAGCAACTGATTGGTCAATTTTAGCACAAAAAAAATAAAAAGGTTAATACATTTTATATGCTGACACTTAACACAGAAAACCTAAGTACACAAGAAATACAACAATATTTACAGTATGCTATTGCCCCAAGGCCAATATGCTTAGCTTCTACTATAGATTTAGAGGGGAATATTAATTTAAGTCCCTTTAGTTTCTTTAATTTATTTAGCATGAACCCGCCTATTTGTATTTTCTCTCCATCAAGAAGAGTAAGAGACAATACAACAAAGCATACTCTTGAAAATATAAAACTGGTTCCCGAATGTGTAATTAATATTGTAAACTACGATATGGTTCAACAAGTGTCGCTAGCTAGTTGCGATTATCCCAAAGGAACAAATGAATTTATAAAGTCAGGATTTACACAACTAGCATCCGAACTAGTAGGACCACCTAGGGTTGCAGAGTCACCAATACAACTTGAATGTATTGTACAGGAAGTAATTTCGTTAGGAGAAAAAGCAGGTGCTGGAAATTTAGTATTAGCAGAAATAAAAAGAATTCATATTCAAGACGATGTCCTTGATTCCAATGGCAATATAGACCAAGTGAAATTAGATTTAGTGGCAAGATTAGGAGGTGATTGGTATGCTAGAATTACCGCAGATAATTTATTTAAGGTAGAGAAGCCAAATAGTAAATTAGGTATTGGTTTTGACCATTTACCAAAAGAAATTTTAGAAAATAATGTGTTAACCAGCAATGAAAAAGCACAATTAGCAAATGTAAGTTTGCTTCCTGACTTAAATATGACTACTCAAGCAAAAGCATTTTCATTAGAAACGCTAAAAGCTATAAAAAACGCACTTGATAATAATGACACCCAATTAGCTTGGCATATTATTCAAACTTCAATTTAGCATCAATAATGCTTACTCCATCAATTATTAATTTAGAAAATTTTGGATATTTTTCCACTTGAGCAATTAAATATGCTCTTATTTCTGTCGCTAATTTTTCTTGGGCAGGAAGTAAATCAGCTAATTCTAAAAGCTCAAGCGCCCCCAACCAATCTTCTTTAAAATCACTTTTTATTGCTTCCCAAATTTCTACAAGTTTTTCATTTGAATGGCCTAACTCCCTAATGTCTCTTATTTTTTTAAAAAGCGACTGATATATTAAATCCTTGGCTGTATAGTTTTGTTGATAGGTTCTCTCAGTAGAAACATATAGTTGGTCTTCTGTACTATTTTTATCGGCGGCCCCATTGAAAACAGAAATAATAGCTATTCCCACAGCCATGTCAAAAGTACCCCAAGCAGGTTCAAAATATATATTCCCTTCCGCATCATTTACGGTACAGCCCGAAAAAGTTAATAAAACTAATTGCTCTTCTTTAAAAATTTGACCTATTAGTTTTCCAGCTACCTTAATGCCATTTTCAAAATTTAAAACTACTTTGCTATTTAAAATAATACCTTCTGCTATTAAATCTTGCTCGGTAAAATTTTCTAAATTTTTAATCCTGCCCTTCAATTTACCCACAGGGGACCCAAAACCTGCTGCATGATATGTTTGGTCATGCCCTGGTAGTTGTTGATTATTAAAAGCAAGTGAAGTAGGGCCAGTCGTATTGATATATTTAATATTATCATCCGCATCTTTATACACTTTACTAAATACCCCAGATACTTGTAACCCGCTACTATAAGTAGCTGTGCAAATATTTTTACATTCAACTGCCTTTAAAACACTTTCAAGCCCACCTACCCTAAAAGCCATTTTACTTTCAAATTGTTCAAGTACATCAATTAAATTTTGGAAAGTAGGTGTTACAAATAATTGTGGCTGTTGTTTTGTTATGTCATATCCATAATTCAGTGCATCAATTGTATAAACTATTTTTTTTACCTCAGGTTGCATACAAGAAGCACTTTCTCCAATAGAGGAAAGCAACCCTGCTCCATAAATTTTTGGATTTTCAAGCTCCCCAATTAAACCATATTCAACAGTCCACCATTGCAACCTACTTAATAGTGCCATTTCAGATGGAGTACCTAAATTTTGTTGATTGAATAAGACCTTTGCTTCTGCAGTAGCCAAAACAGCTTGATCAACATTTGGTGTTTCTTTTAAAATAGAAAGCTGTCGTATTGATTCATAAAGTTCATAATCTTTAGAAGAGAATAAAGCTTTCGTACCAATTGAACCTAAATAACTTAAATACTGATTGTATTTAGTATCACTTATAATTGGTGCATGGCCGGCCGACTCATGAATAATATCTGGGGCCGAAGTGTATTCAATATGTTCAAGTTGCCTAATATCGGCTGCAATAACTAAAACACGATAAGCTTGGTATTCCATAAAAGCAGCTGGTGGAATAAACCCATCTACCGTAACAGCGCCCCAGCCAATTTCCGCTAAGGCACTATTTATTTCTTGCAAACATGGAATTTTTTCAATTGTAAGACCCGCTTTCTTTAGTCCAGGTATATAAGGGTAATAAGCAACGTCTTTTAAGTAACTATAGTTTTGACGCATTACATATCGCCAAACTGCATGATCCACAGGTGTATAATTGTCATACGCTTGATCAATAATGTATTTCCTAAGGTGTGGAGGAAGCTTAGCTACTTGTTCGTTATTAAAATCGTTAAACGTATTCATATTGGTGTGCTAAAGTAAACAAAAATTACAATTTAACAAACGTTAGTTATCAATGCTTATAAACATCGTCTTTTAATATAAGTCTACTTAAATGCAAGGGTTTGTGCCTAGCTAATTGGGGAACTAAAAACCATGGATTACTCAGTGTCGTCATAACCGAATTTCTGATTCAAGGCAAAAACAGCTTCAGCTGAAAAATCATTCTTGTGAATTAAAGCCAATTGTCCTTCAATTAACCCTTTTTTAGAAGCCAATAACTTAGTATTATTCTCATAAACAGACTGAGCAGTCACATTATCGGTCGTTCCCAATTGCTGAATTGCAGTAATCACATCCTCCATTTGGTGAATCACAGACAAAATTTGGTTAGGAATCCAAGAGGTAATTGGAGTGCCTCCTGTAGCCATTGCATATTTAGTATTAGCCATAATATATTTTTGCACGAACTGCCAATGACCATTTCTAAAGTGATATATTTCTTCTAAAATACCTAATAAAAAACATAGCCCTGTGATATCTTTATTTTCTAAAAGCTTGCCCATTAATCCCTTGGGATGTATTTCTTTCATTGAAATTTCTAAATCTTTAAAAAAATCTTGCACACAGGTTGGACGATAAAGTCTTAAATCAAGTAAATACTTTGTTAATTCATTTTGCGGATAATAAAATATTACGCCTGAAAAAATATCTTGCATTGGTATGATATCGTCTTGCGCTCCAGTTTGACCGCGGAATGCTTTAGGTTCGTCCCATACATTTTCATAAGTAACTCCTTCTCCAAACAATTCAGTATTTCCTTTAACTCCCATAATGAAAATTCTGAAATCATTATAACGTTGCCATCTTGAAGCTTTCCACATTTCCTTCCTTCTTATATTCATCTGCTTCATGGTAGTCCAATTTTGTTGAAGCAAATTGCCTACACTTTTTTCACCATTATAAAGCGCTTGTATGGTATGCATAACAGAACCCACTAAATCAGCAGAGAAACGATTTATGTCAACATGCAACATAATAAAACCAACTTCGTCTGGTTGACCAGAAAACCTATTACACATGGTAATATTTTCCCAATTCAAGTCGCCTTGCGCATCAATTTTTTGGTAATTCCCTAAAGAATAAGCATAATGATAATCTAACCAGGCAAAGACATTTAATTTTTCAGCCACTTTACAAAAGGGCTGTGCAATATTAGCAGGCAAAACGTTTCTTGCTTTACCATACTTTCCGTCTTTTCTAAATTGTTGGAAAGAAGGTTCTAATAGGTAAGCAGAACTTAAGAAACTATAGGACCGAAATAAAGCCTGTAAAACAAAAATATCTTCTTCCTTTTCCACATCCTGTAAATGATTTTTAATAGCTAAAACTGGCGCCACTATTGCATCTATTGTATTTAATAACCCAAATTCATTTTCATTCAGCACCACCGGCATTTGATCAAGTACACTTTGTAAATCGTTGTAAACATTGGGAAGTTTAACCATTGGTGCTTTAATAGGCAAAAAACCATATTTAGCACTTACATCAAAAAATCCATCAGAATAGTTAGATAGTATAGACATGTATTTATTTTTTAACTTACTGAAGCTAAGAAAAAAATATAAACAAATGTTAGTTTAATTGGGTTTGTAATGTATGTTTACTAAACCCCGCCCATTTTATAGGCTAGCCAACCTTATTAGTTGGCCTAAATTTATAAATTACTTGCGGAAACTTAAGTAATTAAGCACCTAAATAGCTTGATAAATTATGATGAGCACCTCAATGATTTTTAACATAATTATATATATTTGAAAATGAAGAAAGTTATTTTATTCGTCTCTTTTATCATTTTGCTAAACACACACTTAAAAGCACAAGGCTGTGTAGCAATTCGAACAGTAGGTGGGCTTAATACAATGGAACATGCTATGCATGAAGGCATAGAGCTTGATAAAGACAGTGCAAATTGGTACTTAAATATGAGTTTTAGGTACTTTAAATCATATAAACACTTTAATGGAACCGACGAACAAACCCAAAGAGTTTTAGATGGGACAGATGTAAGAAATTATAATAAAGCAGTGGATATTGCTTTGGTTCGTGTTTTAAATAAAAAGTGGAGTTTAGGTATTAGTATACCATTCGTTTCCAATGAAAGGTCGTCGCTTTACGAACATGTTGGAAATGTAAAAGGCAATCCTAGGTTTACTACTTATTCTCAGGGTATTGGTGATATCCGTATTTCTGCATACAAATGGCTAATCGCTCCAAAGGCAGGTCGTAAAGGAAATTTATTGGCCGGTATTGGCATTAAAGCTCCAACAGGCAATTATAAGGCCACTGATATTTTTCACTACTCCTTAACAGCTACAAGAGTTGGACCTGTGGACCAATCTATACAACTAGGTGATGGTGGCTGGGGAATTAGCACCGAATTAAATGGATTTAGACAATTGAATAATACATGGAGCTTATACGGTAACGCTTACTATTTAATAAATCCTAAAGGAAATAATGGCGTGAGTACTGCTCGTGGTGGATTAGCTACTGCAACAGCAATAAAATATACATCTGATGTTATGAGTGTTCCTGATCAATACTTAATTAGAGCAGGAGCTAATTGGACAAAAAATACACTTACCTTATCTATGGGTGCACGGTATGAATGTATTCCTGCATTTGATTTAATTGGGG
>CAJATB010000109.1 GCA_903944755.1 uncultured Bacteroidota bacterium | reverse complement strand
AATGTATACAAAGGAATTTGCGGAAGCCTATGCGAATGAATTAGGGCCAACGGTGAATGCTCAATTAACCGCTTCTGCGAATTTAATTGCTGACTTTTGGTTCACTGCTTGGGTTAAAGCAGGTAAGCCAGTATTTACAACGAGGGCTTTTTCAAATGATTTAGCAACTGAATTAAAGTCATTCAAGCAGAATAGATTAATTCAAGATAGCCTGTTATTATCCAAAAAATCGAAGAGCGAAGAATAAACAACTTGGGAAAGGGGATTAACGAACATTAAGTTTTTGCGCAATGGCGATGGCTAATTTTTCGCCATCCATTGCAGCGCTAACAATGCCTCCAGCGTAGCCAGCGCCTTCGCCACATGGGTATAAATTGCTTATTTGGGGATGCTGGAAACTTTCAGCGTCTCTTGGAATGCGCACAGGGGAGGAGGTCCTACTTTCGGTAGCAACTACAATGGCGTCATTGGTATAATACCCTTTCATTTTTTTACCGAATGCCTTAAAACCATCTTGTAAAGTTTGTTGTACAAAGCCAGGTAATACAGTATTCAAATCGGCTGAATGCAACCCTGGCAAATAACTTGCGTCGGGTAAGGTTACAGAAATTTTGTTAGTACAAAAATCAATTAATCTTGCTGCGGGTGCAACTTGTTTTCCGCCACCTGCAATAAATGCCTGTTGTTCCACATGTTGTTGAAAAGCAAGCATTGATAATGGGTGAAGCGAATCGCTTTTTACAATTTCTTTTAATAACAAGTTTTCATGCTGCTTATTTTGTTGCAATTGTTTTTTTAAAAAATTGAATGCAGTAGGGATATCAATTTGAACAACCATACCACTATTTGCATAAGGATTATTACGTTTACTAGGACTCCATCCATTCACAACAATTTCGCCAGGAGCCGTTGCTGCTGGTGCAATAATTCCACCTGGGCACATGCAAAAACTAAACACACCGCGCTGGCCAACTTGTTCCACCAAGCTGTAGGAAGCAGGCGGCAAGTTAGGATCCCGCATGATGCAATGGTATTGTATACTATCAATTATTTTTTGAGGATGTTCAACGCGCACCCCTAATGCGAAAGGCTTTGCTTCAATTTGTATATTTTTTGCATGTAGTAATGTAAATATATCACGCGCAGAATGGCCGGTTGCTAGTAGCACCGCATTTGCAGCGAAGCGATCGCCACATGCAGTGATGACTTCCTTAATTACTCCATTTTCAATTACAAAGTCAGTTAATTTTTTTTCGAATAGTACTTTGCCGCCCGACTGTTCAATTTGCTCGCGCATTGCTGTAATGATATGCGGCAATTTATTAGTCCCAATGTGCGGGTGTGCTTCATACAAAATGCTTTCGTCGGCACCAAATTGATAAAAGATGCGTAATATTTTGTCAATGCTTCCTCTTTTATTACTTCTAGTGTATAATTTACCATCACTATAAGTACCTGCTCCTCCTTCCCCAAAGCAATAGTTGCTCTCGGGATTTACAATGCCTTCTTTATTTAATACGGCTAAGTCTCTTCTTCTTGACCTTACATCTTTACCCCTTTCTAATATAATTGGTTTTAATCCTTGCTGAATGCATTCTAAGGCTGCAAAAAGCCCCGCAGGCCCGGCACCAATAATAATTACTTCTTTGGCATTTTGCGGAAGGCTAAGAAAATGAATGGGTTCAATGAAACGTTGGCTTGGAGCCTCATTAATGAATGCCTGTATAGTTAGGTTCATCCATACTTGCTGCCTACTTCTTGCGTCTATTGATTGCTTTAAAATGTGGTAGCCTTTAATATGGGAACTATCATGCCCTGTGGACTGTGCAATTGCGTGAAGGAGAGAAGGGCTGCTAGCGGCTTCCTCGGGCTTAAGTCTTATTTGTATTGTCTGTTGCATGGGTTAGGTGTTTATCCTAAAAAAATGCTTAAAAAAAGGTTGCCTAAATGAATAAGCAACCTATTTTAAATTTATGTAATGTATTAGCTCAATTATACGGTTAGTTGTAAGCTAGAAAGGTAAGTCGTCACCTGACTCATTCAAAGGAGCGTCAAAATAACTTGTTGACTCAGTAGGAGCGGTATCACCACCTAAAGCAACTGCTTCCATTCTCCATGCATCAAGGTTGGTTATATAGTTGTCTTTCCCGTCCTTGTTCCACTTAGAACCCTTAATATTAAATAAAACTTTTACCGTATCGCCTAGGTTAAAACGGTCAGGCATAGCTGTTCTGTCCTGAACACATTGGAACTTAACGTAGTTGGTAATGATTTTACCATTGATATCGTCTGTCTTTTCAATCACAAACTCCCTTGTTTTAAAGGTTTCTTTCCTTTGTACTGTATCGTACTTTGCGATTAGTTTGCCTGTTAGTTCGTAGCTCATATTAATAATTAAGTGGGTAAATATAGGATTAAAAGGTGAAATAATATAGGCCAGCTTCCAAAGCAAATGAGTATTAGTTTTAGGCCTAATAAAATACTTTAAAAAAAAGTGGATAAACTCCCTTTTTTATAAAAATAAACCTATCTTGAATGCCGGATTTAACCTCGTGTTTTATGATATTTCTCCTGTTTTCGGGGGACGTAAAAAAAGTTTGAAACAAAAAATTTTTTTTTCAACATAAAGTATGAATATTCGCATTCTGAAACACCGAAAGGGGTTTTAGCACAAAGGTTAGAATCATCTTATTTCACTTTTTAAAGGGGCATTAAGTAACATGGCTAAGAGCGCAGATTTAGTTTGGGGTAATTGTTTAAAAATTATTAAGGATATTGTCGAATGGCAACATTTTAAAACATGGTTTGAACCTATTCAACCCGTGGAATTAAAAGAGCAGGTTCTGATGATTCAAGTCCCTAGTCAATTTTTTTACGAATACATTGAAGAACATTACGTTAATCTGTTAGCTAAGACACTTAAGCGTGAATTAGGGAAAGAAGCAAGGTTAGAATACCGTATCATGGTTGACAGCGGTAACAATAAGAAAGGATCAATGGACGTGCCAGCAAGCGGCATGAAAACATACAATACAAACGAGATGAATTTCCCGTTGGTTATTGACAATCCTGTAAGAAATCCTTTTGTGATTCCAGGATTGAAGAAAATGCAAATCGATCCTCAATTAAACCATAATTATACATTTGATTCTTATATTGAGGGGGATTGTAATAGGGTTGCTCGCCGTGCTGGTAAAACAGTAGCTGAAAAACCGGGTGCAAATTCATTTAACCCATTGGTTATTTACGGTGGGGTAGGCTTAGGTAAAACACATTTGGCACAAGCCATAGGAAATGACGTTAAGCGTGCACATCCTAACAAAGTTGTTTTATATGTGAGCAGTGAAAAATTTATTAATCAGTTCCAGGATCATAGCCGTAATAACGCTATCAACGACTTTATACATTTTTATCAATTGATTGACGTGTTAATCATTGATGACGTTCAGTTTTTTAATAGAGCTGAAAAAAGTCAGGACGCTTTCTTTGCTATCTTCAATCATTTACACCAAAGTGGAAAGCAGTTGGTTTTAACATCCGACAAAGCGCCTAAGGATTTGGAAGGTTTACAAGAAAGGTTATTAAGTCGTTTCCGTTGGGGATTGAGTGCTGACATTCAAGTGCCTGATTATGAAACAAGGATTGAAATATTAGAAAAGAAGATGAAGGCAGACGGTTTAGACATGCCTAAGGAAGTGGTGAAGTATGTGGCTTATAATATTAATACGAATGTAAGAGAATTAGAAGGTGCTTTAATATCATTACTAGCACAGTCTTCTTCTTTGAATAAGAAAGAAATAGATGTTGAATTAGCGAAGAAGGTTTTACGCAACTTTGTTAAGACAAGCAGTAAAGAAATCACTATTGATGCAATCCAGAAAATGGTTTGTGAATTCTTCGAAGTGCCTTATGATAAGCTTTTACAAAAAACACGTAAGCGTGAAATAGTACAAGCAAGACAAATTACCATGTACTTGGCTAAGGCGTTCACTAAGAATTCATTAAAGACAATAGGAGAGCATTTTGGAGGTCGTGACCATACTACGGTAATCCATTCTTGCCAAACCGTAAAGGATTTAATGGACACTGATTCCATGTTTAGAGAGAATGTAATGGAGCTAACACAGAAGGTTCAGTTGGCTGCTATGTAGTCCGAAGGGCTCATTTTAACCTCCTGATACTGAGATATATAACTAATTTGTCCGGAATGAACTTTATTTGAGTTTATCCCGGACTTTTTTTAGGAATTTAACTCGAGAGTGCTTATTTTTGCACCCCTCGAAAGAGGTTTCGGAGGAGAGGTGGATGAGTGGCTGAAATCAGTAGTTTGCTAAACTGCCGTACGGGTTAAACTGTACCAAGGGTTCGAATCCCTTCCTCTCCGCTCTTTAGTTCTTACTTTGGATTTTTTACCGGTTTAAAATATTTGCAATTTACTTTTAAGTAGAATGTAAAAGTTCGGGAAGTAGCGCAGGCCGGTAGCGCACTTGGTTTGGGACCAAGGGGTCGCAGGTTCGAATCCTGTCTTCCCGACAAAAAAGTCAGTAGCGATACTGGCTTTTTTTATGCCCATAGGTGAACAGGATTTGCCGAAGGCAACGAGCTGAAAAAATTTAAAAACACAAGCTTGCTTGATGTTGTATAAATTTTGAAATGCGCGCGTCATTGCGAAGCAATGAAATCCTGTTCACCTAAATAAACAAAAATGCATGTCGGGAAGACAGGACTCGAACCACTACGGACGAATTTTGTACACCTCACTCCAGGATGCCGGAGCGAAGCGACGGCAATCATGGAGTGTAGAACGAAGTGAGCTAATCCTAATGGCGAAGCGACGGCAATCATGGAGTGTAGAACGCAGTGAGCTAATCCTAATGGGGAAGCGACGGCGATCCTGAAATGGTTGTTAATCCCCTGCTACAACCTCATTGGTGCCCAATTGTAAAGCGCTATGTGTTGTTCCATCAACTGCATTATAAAACTTAATTTTTCCAAGTTTTGTAGCAGATTGTGCTGTGCCATTAAAAATTAATCTACCATAAGTTCCAGCACTTCCAGGTGCTGCATAAGTTCCTTCCCATCCATTTATGGTTAACACTATTCCATATGATAAATAATCAATAATAGCCGTATTAGCTGTTAATGTATTAGTCTTACTGTTAGAAAAGTTAATTGAAGCATTTCCAAATGTATATAAATAGCCAAGAGTTT
>CAJATB010000108.1 GCA_903944755.1 uncultured Bacteroidota bacterium | reverse complement strand
CACTTACGTCAATTATTTTTGTGGATTGTGTAAGTACTACATTGGCACCAAGCACGGCTTCTTTTTCTACAATCACGCCTTCTACCACAATACTCCTGCTACCTAAAAAACATCCGTCCTCAATGATCACAGGGCTTGCTTGTAATGGCTCTAATACACCGCCTATTCCTACGCCACCACTAAGGTGTACGCCTTTTCCTATTTGTGCACAACTACCTACAGTTGCCCAGGTATCTACCATGGTTCCAGCATCTATATACGCACCAATATTGACATAACTTGGCATAAGAACCACAGAGCTAGCAATATAAGCACCGTAGCGCGCCACAGCAGGTGGAACTGCCCTAACACCTAATTCTTTGTAATTACTTTTTAGTAACATTTTGTCGTAAAACTCAAAAGGTGGGAGCTCCCATGTTTGCATCTGTTGAATACCAAAATACATAAGAATTGCTTGTTTAATCCACTCATGAACTACCCACTTATCACCCTCTTGAGAAGCAACGCGCAAACGTCCTTTGTCTACATCCTCAATCACGGCTCTTACAGCATCACTATAGGTTGTTTCTTTTAATAAATCTCTATTTGACCAGGCTTCGAGTATTAAATTATGTAAAGACATATTTATTTTTTTTGCAAACATAAGCAAGACATCTTTAACTACCATTATATTTGCCCTTGTGACCCCTCTATTTAATTCAGATTTTAATAACAAAATATTACAAGCATGAATATTGCACTTGTTGGATACGGAAAAATGGGAAAAGCCATAGAAGAAATTGCAGTTGCCAATGGACATACCATAGGATTAAAAATTGACCAAGATAACGCTGCCGATTTATGTGCACAAAATATTGCAGGTATTGATGTGGCTATTGAATTTACTGGACCTCATAGTGCATTTGAAAATGTGATGAAATGCCTTTCAATGGGTCTTCCTGTAGTTTGCGGCTCAACTGGTTGGCTAGAAAAATACGATGAAGTAAAAACATTTTGCGAAGCAAAACATGGTACCCTTATTTATGCAAGTAATTTTAGCATTGGCGTGAACTTGTTTTTTGAAATCAACAAAACACTCGCAAAATTGATGAGTAAGCATCCAAACTATGAGGTGAGTTTACATGAAGTTCATCATACCCAAAAAAAAGATGCCCCTAGTGGAACCGCTATAACACTTGCAGAGCAAGTACTAGAAGCATTACCCAATAAAACAAAATGGGTAAATGAAGCATCGATCAATGCATCAGATTTAGTCATCCTATCCGAAAGAATAGATCCAGCCCCTGGCACACATACCACCACATATGCATCTGCTATTGATAGTATTGAAATTACACATACCGCACACAACAGAAAAGGATTTGCAGGAGGTGCATTACTAGCTGCAGAATTTGCTGCAACCCATCAGGGTATTTTTACAATGAAAGAAGTTCTAGGAATTTAAAGCAACATGAAAATCAATGTGTAAAAGCGCTACTAAAATAATTATTTAGAAAGGAAGGCATTAACGCGGCTGTGAACAGGCTCGCTTAAAGGCACTAAGGGCAAACGAACTTCGTTTTCTAATAATCCCATTTGGTGCATAAATGCTTTAACACCGGATGGATTATTTTCGGCAAACATGATATCATATACTTCAATTAATGGATCGTTTATCACTTTTGCTTTCACAAAATCGCCAGCTAAACATGCACGAACCATATTAGAAAACGCCGTTGGATATGCGTTTGCAGCAACACTGATTACACCTTGCATGCCACAAGCAATTTGAGACAGTGCTAATAAATCATCTCCGCTTACAACAATAAAATCGGCAGGTGCATCTCTTAAAATATCCATACAATGCGCCATATCTCCATTTGCTTCTTTTAAGCCAACTACATTTGGACAATCTTTTGCCAAACGAATGGTAGTGATAGCAGTCATATTGCGGCCTGTTCTACCAGGCACATTATATAAAATAACAGGCTTTGGACTTGCCGCCGCAATGGTTTTATAATGCTGGTAAATACCTTCTTGTGAAGGTTTATTGTAAAAAGGAACTACGCTTAATATAGCAAGTGCTTTATCTAATGGAAAGTTTTGCAGATCATTGATTACTTCGGCTGTATTATTGCCACCTACACCAACAATAATTGGCACTCTATCTGCAGTATGGCTAAAAGTAAACGCTATGATGGCCATTTTTTCCTCTTTACTTAAAGTAGGTGTTTCTCCCGTTGTGCCCAGTGTTATTAAATATTCGACACCACCATCAATAACATGATCTATCACTTTTCCTAAAGCAGTAAAATCTATACTTCTATCTTTTGCAAATGGTGTGACAAGTGCTACCCCTGTTCCTCTCAATTTTTGCTGAACTGTCATTATTAAAATTTATAAAGTTGGTGCTTGAAGATAAATTTATTTTCTAAAGATATTTCTTTAAACAGAAAAATGTTAAAACTTTATGTTGATTAATTTAACCTACTTCTAAGTTCGCGGGTTCGAGTCCAGTCCGGTCCGCTTTAAAAAACTTAACTTTCAATGAGTTAGGGGCTTTTTCGTTTCATATAAGTGCCAAAAAAAAGACCCTTATTGCTAAGGGTCCTTTCTTCGTATTTTTTATCAACTTAAACTTTATTTCTTTGGCGCCATAGCGTCTGCAACTACGCCCGTTGCATCAAAAAATTGGTCTTCATCAATAATTTTATGATCAGCATTTAATTTAAACACTGAATAAAACTTGTTATTGTATTTATGACCATTAATGATTGATTCAGATTGCCAAGTTACATAAGTTCTAACATTGCCATTTGGCTTTAATGTTTCTGTATCCAAACCTGGTAAACTTCCTTTAATATTCGCTTTTATATCCTTAAGGATGGTATGAAAACTAGCAAGTCTTTCTATCCATTGTGCCTTAGTGAAAGGGACTGTATCATTAAATCCTGGTCCATGAAATTTAGCAGTATCAGAAACATAAGTTCCAAATTCAGCTAAGTCATTTTTAGCAAATGCTTGTAAAGCAGCCTCTACCACTTTTGCATTTTCTCTGAATTCAGCCATCATTGCATCATCTGAATTAGCAGTTGTTGTTGCTTGTGGATTTGTACAAGCAAAGAATGAAATGGCAGTTGCCATTACTAAAATTGTTTTTTTCATAAATTGATTTTTATTTAGCATCGTAAATTACTTGCTCATAAAGAATTTTACCATCCTTGATACCAAATGATACAAATGTTAAAGATTTTGAAGTCTCTCCAGTTTTTGAAGTGCTCTTGAAATTAATCCAAGCATGTCCCCACTTAATTCCTTCGTATTGACTATCGGTTGTTGGAACTGTCACCACCTCGTAATTAGGTGTACCAGCATCTACCACATCACCTGTAGTTGCTCTTTGTTGTTTAAACATTTCAATTCTGTCAGTCATGTTCATAGCAACAGTGTCGTTATTATGCCATGACTTAGCTGTGTCGCTAAAGCAAGTTGCCATAGTAGCCCAGTCACCAGCGCTGTATGAAGCAACTACTTTTTTCATTAAATCTACTTCTGGACCTTCTTTAACACAACTTGATGCGGTTGCATCTGTTGCAGTTGTAGCAGTTTTTTCACTTGGTGTAGAACAAGCAAATAAAGTTGTAGCAAACATTGCTACTAGGATTGTTTTTTTCATGTTTTATTGTTTAATTTAAAAAAAGGACGTTTGTTTAGTTTTGGATATTCATCACATTCAGTAACATCATTGACTTTGTCAAATTTCTGTAAGTCAATAACTGATTGTATTCAGCTTGCTCCTGTGTGGTCATTTTTAAATCATTTTTGAAAGGTGTCGTAAATTGATCGATGTTTTTGTGAACATGCGAAATGACATTTGAAATATCAACATCTATCCCACGACTGCCTACAACATGTGAAAAATAAAATGCATCTTTTGCTTTTTTATCAATCATATACTGATGCCATTTCTTACTAAATTTAGTTTCAGCATCCATATATTTATCATTCTTTGACTTTACAAAGATCATGTTCAATATACTTTTCCCTGGAACAACTTCTAATGCAGGATCACTTATTCCTAAATCGAGTTCTAGAATTAAACTCATCACCATTGTTCTAGTGGACAAAGTAGTACTTGCCATTACTTTATAATCTTCTGGGTATTTGGCTTTAAATTCATCTGTAGAAATAGTTTTACCTAAACCCAGTGCATCAGCATAACTGCTATAGCCTGTAGTTACGATATAGTCAAAGTCTACATTATTACCTGGCAATACTTTCCAAACTCTATGTAAATTAATCGCCCCTGCTTTAATGAGTTCTTTATGATAGTTGATCCAAGACTGTTCTAATTTTTCATAGTCTTGCCCAGGAAGCACTTTCATGAACTCATATTTAATAAAGTTTTTTTGTTGGGCATTCAAAGAAACAATAGCAAATAAAACAACTACTGTGAATAGGATTTTTTTCATGTTTATTTAATTTATGTGATAAATATATGTATCTTTTTGATACTAAAAAACATTTTTAGGGCATAAAAAAGGGGGATATTATAAACAATTACCCCCTTTTCGTATGATACCAAACTAAATGCTTATTTCAACAATTTGTCGAACTCCTTGGTGTCATAGATCGGCCATTCTGTAGTCAATTTGCCGTCTTTAATTGAATAAGAATTAAAGATTACTGTCTTGCAAGTTTCGCCTTTCTTTGTTTTCCAAGAACAGTCTACCCAAGCATGGCCATATTTACTGCCGTCAGCCATCGTAACTACTTCATAAATGCCATTATTAATAGTCACATTACCATCCATACCTTCTCTACTTTTCTTGAACATATCAATATAAGAAGACACTTTTCTAGCAACTGTAGTATCAGTTGTTACAGCCCAAGCATTATGGATAGATATAGCGGTATCAGCATAACAAGACAAATACGCATCCCAATTAGCAGTAGCCCATGATTCACCGGCTTTTTTCATTAATTCAACGTCTGGACCTTCTGTAGTGACTGAAGTCGTTCCTGTTGTAGCTTCTACTTTTGTTTCAGCAGGCGTAGAACAAGCAAATAAGGTGGTAGCAAGCAATGCTACTAAGAATGTTTTTTTCATTTGTTTAAGTTTAATTTGAACCAAAAATTAAACTTATCAAATTGAATTACAAGTATTTATAATCTAAATATGTTCCGTTTTCTGTATTTGGAACAATTTAAATCCTATTTTACTTCATAGAGGATCCTTTAACGATGCATTAATCTAAAAGTTAAATTAATCCGCATTTGTTTGACGCGCGTTGTCTTAGGCAAGGAATGGTACCAATGTGCTTGTATAGCCCCTTTCATATCTAATAATGAGCCATGGGCAAGTTCAATGTCTAAACGTTCATTGGTTTTGGCATGCTTAAAGGCAAATTTGCGAACAGCCCCAAAACTCAGAGAAGCGATAGAAGACCCCGCAACCATTTCCTTTTCGTTGTCTTGATGCCAACCCATCCCCTCTTCTCCTTCGTGGTATAAATTGAGTAAACATGCATTGTACTTTGCCCCGGTCATTGCTTCCACTTTATTTTTGATTCCAATTAAAGCGGATGTCCACTCCAACCCTGATTTTTTGACCCCTGCATAGGTATACGTTATCCCAGTATCTGCATACCATGCCACTTTTCGCTTGGTGATGATTTTTTTACCAAACATCAACACTTCGTCTTGCCTCCAAGGGATGGTTTCAAATAAATCCTTACAAATTTCATTTGCTTCCTGTTCATTAAACACCACGCCATGGTAAATAGCAATACCATCATATGGCAATAAGTTTTCTGGCTCAAAAAGAAAGGACATGTTCGATAAATTATTTTAAAGTCATCAAAATCCATTTTGGATTTGTAGTATCTATCACAAACTGACCCAATACTTTTGTAGGTTTATTTGCGATCAATTGCTGTGAATCTGAACTTGGTAATAATCTTAATCGATACTTTTTATTGTACACAATGCCTTTTGGTGAACTTAGTTTTTTATACAAATACTTCATATAATGTTCAGGCACTAAAGATTTAATGGTATTATACCTAGATGGTAAGTTCACTCCAATTGCCATCGCAACTTCATCCAACATATCAATGCAATTAATAATTAAGGTAAAAGCAGGTGGATCTGCCGTCCATCTTTCCAGTACCCTTTTTGCTTCGTAATAAGCTGCTTCATCTACAATAAAATACATGTCTCCATTGGGTGGGATATGTTTTAAACAATTAGAATCGTTTTTTACTATACCAATTGGGATTGGCACAGTTCCAATTGTTTTAGGATAATAACCGTAGACTTTAAAATCTTGTTTTTCT
>CAJATB010000107.1 GCA_903944755.1 uncultured Bacteroidota bacterium | reverse complement strand
TTTGATGCCTTTTCTTAAAATCATTTAAATGTTTAATTTGTCGTTCTTTTTCAGCTTTACTTGAACGAATGATTTGCTTATGTTCAACATTAATTTTACGTTGCTCATTCAAGAAAGTATTCACCCCTACAATTGGTATCTCCCCTAAATGCTTTTTAGTTTCATAAATTAAACTTTCTTCTTGAATTTTTGTGCGCTGATACATTCTTTCCATGGCACCTAAGGCTCCCCCACGGGCATTTATTTTTTCAAATTCTTGCATTACCGCTTCCTCCACTAAATCAGTTAACTCCGTTATTAAAAAACTGCCCTGTTGGAAATTTTCCACTTTTGCTGTACCTAATTCTTTGTTTATAATTAATTGGATTGCCAAGGCCCTTCTTACACTTTCTTCAGTGGGCGTGGTAATGGCTTCGTCATAGGCGTTTGTATGCAAGCTGTTGCACTGGTCATAAATAGCATATAAAGCCTGCAACGTTGTACGTATATCATTAAAATCAATTTCTTGTGCGTGTAAGCTTCTGCCGCTTGTTTGAATATGGTATTTAAGTTTTTGCGAACGTGCATTAGCGCCGTATTTAAGCTTCATAATCCTCGCCCATATTCTTCTAGCAACCCTGCCTATAACAGCATATTCAGGGTCCATGCCGTTACTAAAGAAAAAGCTTAGGTTAGGGATAAAGTCATCCACTGCGATGCCCCTGTTTAAAAAGTATTCGACATAAGTGAATCCGTTAGCTAATGTAAAGGCTAATTGGGTAATAGGATTAGCACCTGCTTCTGCGATATGATAACCCGAGATAGATACACTGTAAAAATTAGCCACTTTATGGCTAGCGAAATAGGCTTGCACATCCCCCATTATTCTTAATGCAAAATCGGTCGAAAAAATACAAGTATTCTGTGCTTGGTCTTCTTTCAAAATATCTGCTTGCAATGTGCCCCTAACATTAGCGATTACTTCCTTTTTTATTTTGCTATAAATTTTCTCATCTAGTACTTGATCTCCACTTAATCCTAGCAATTTTAAACCAAGCCCATTATGCCAATCCTTTAACGCTAAATTACTATCAACACTATGGTAAATTGGTTGCGCATTGGTTTTATAAAGCTGCTTTATTTTCTTATTTACTTGTGGCCATAATTTATTTTCAGTAATATATTTTTCACAAGCTTGGTCAATGGCTGTATTAAAAAACATAGCCAATAACATTGGGGCAGGTCCATTGATAGTCATACTCACCGATGTATTTACTGCGTTTAAATCAATACCTGAGTATAATTTTTTAGCATCATCAATGGTAGCCACATTCACCCCTGCATTGCCAATTTTACCAAACACATCCATTCTAACAGCAGGGTCATGCCCATATAAAGTAACACTATCAAACGCGGTAGACAACCTAATAGCTGGCTGGCCTTTACTTAAATAATGAAATCTCCAATTCGTTTTTTCAGGACAACCCTCCCCTGCAAACATTCTAGCAGGGTCCTCATTCTCTCTTTTCAATTCAAATACACCTGCAGTGTAGGGATATTTTCCTGGTACATTTTCTTTTAATTGCCATTCCACTAAATCACCCCAGTCCGAAAATTTTGGCAAATACACTTTATTCAACTTAGTCCCTGATGCTGTTTCAAAACTAAAGTCGTATTCCTTTTTCTTACCCCTTACTTCATACGTGAATTTATCCTGTGTATATTTTTTAGCAAGCGAAGACCAGCCCTTCACTAACTGGCCCACTTCTTCCTCAATGGTGTTTTCAATTTGTGAAACAGCATTCCCGATTTTTATATCTTTCGAAAATTCAGGATCCTGCTTTAATTTATTCAGTGCATACCATTTCGATGCCAGTTCTTTTTGACTAAGTATCCAATTGTTATTTTGACGAATTACTTCAATAATTTCCCCTAAATAATTATTTCTATTATTTGGAATATTAGGTGCTGCTATTTTTTGTTCGTCATAAATAACTTTCCATGGTAATATCTTAAATTCAGTATTGTGTTTATTATTAATTGCTGTTATTAGGCAGTTAAACATTTTTTGCATGCCGGGATCACTATAATGCGAAGCTATTGTACCAAAAATTGGCGACTCAACACCCTTGTCTTCGAATATATGATGCGACCTTTTATATTGTTTTCTTACATCCCTTACCGCGTCTAACCCTCCTGCCCTATCAAACTTATTAATACCAATGATTGTAGCATAATCAATCATGTTTATTTTTTCAAGTTGCGTAGGAGCGCCAAACTCAGGCGTCATAATGTACATAGGAATACTAACATAATCTACAATGGTAGCATCGTTCTGCCCTACTCCTGCGGTCTCAATAATAACACAATCAAAACCTGCATCAACACAAAGTTGAATTACCCCTTCCATTGAATGCGCTATTGACTGTGCATCGGAGCGCGTTGCAAGTGAACGCATAAAAACATTCGGATTATGAATAGCGTTCATTCTTATTCTGTCTCCCAATAATGCACCTCCTGTTTTTTTCTTTGTGGGATCCACCGATATAATTGCAATAGTTTTAGTGGGATTCGCCAATAAGTAATATTGGACAAGCCTGTCACAGACTGTAGACTTTCCTGCACCACCAGTTCCAGTTAATCCAATAATTGGCGTGTTATGCTTTGTAGCAACTGCTCCTTTTTGTTTTGTTTTTTTTGGAAGTTTTAATTGTCCGTTCTGCAAAAGTGTAATGGAGCGACTAAGTATTCTTGGATCTATCTTTTTGTCGATAGAAAGTTTCGACATTTTTTTTAGGGGGAATGCATTTAATTCAAAGCTGCAAATTTTAATCACCTCTTGAATCATTCCTACAATACCCATTTTTAATCCGTCATCTGGTAAGTATATTTTAGAAATTCCAATTTTATGTAAATGTGCTACTTCACTAGGTTGAATAGTGCCTCCGCCACCGCCAACAATTTTTATATGATTATACCCCGCCTTATCTAATAAGGTTCTTACATAAGTAAAGAACTCAACATGGCCACCCTGATAAGAAGTGATCGCTATTCCTTGCACATCTTCCTCAATAGCAGCTTCTACTATTTCAAGTGCCGAACGATTATGCCCTAGGTGAATGATTTCCGCTCCATTTTCTTGAAGTACACGGCGCATGATATTTATAGACGCATCATGCCCATCAAACAAACTTGTAGAAGTTAAAATTCTTACTTTATTCATGCCATAAAACTAACAAATGTTAGCGATACGGCAAGCTAATTGTTATTTGTTTTTTTACTGACAGTGCTCGTTTATCTAGCTCCCGGAGGGCAATGTTGACGTAAATAATTGGTGTATAAGGACTGTAAATGTGCACTGGTACCTTCTCCTTCTGAAATAGTATGTGACCTATTGGGATAACTCATTAATGAAAATTGTTTGCCGTTCTTAATCAATTCATTGATAAGTAACTCCGCATTTTGATAGTGCACATTGTCATCCCCGGTTCCATGAATATATAAGAGATTACCTTTCAAGTTTTTCGCATAACTATTGGGTGACCCTTTGATAAAAACAGACTTATCTTCTTGCGGCAAGCCCATATATCTTTCTTGATAAATATTATCATAAGTAAGCTGACTTCCTACACCCGCAATAGAAATTCCTGTTTTATATATTTCCGGATATTGGAACATTAAATTCAAGGTGGCGGATCCGCCACCACTCCAACCCCAAACTGCTACTCTACTCGTGTCAACATAAGGTAGCTTGAAAATTTCTTTAGCGCCCATTGCCTGATCTCGAATATTCACCTCGCCAATTTTTTGGTAAATAGATTTACGCCAATCGCGTCCTTTGGGAACAGGTGTACCCCTATTGTCCATGCTTACATAAATATAACCGTCATCTGGCATGGAACCATTATATAAAAAGTTAAACCCAGTTCCGTATTCGTTTTTAGCAGTTTGTCCCCAAGGTTCAGTGTATACATAAAAAACAATTGGGTATTTTTTATTGGGATCAAAATTGGTTGGCTTTACCATCCAAGCATCCATGGTTACCCCATCGGTTGTTGTCACTGTAAAAAAATCAGGAGCGTATTTGTCTTTTTGTATCGATGCCAATGCAATACTTACATTAGCTGCACCGATGGCTTCGTGTTTAGGTAAGCTAACCCATTCATTAATGGGTGCTATATTAATATTCGAAAAACTATGAAAAGCATATTCCACATTTTTACTTAATATATAATCATGGGACCCTTTTTGATTTTCTGGACTCACTAATTTTGGTTCACCTACTGTATCCCAATTCACAACATATAAATATTGTTCAGTAGCATTTTTTGGAGAAGCATAAAAGAATAAATTATGACGCGCGTAATCAACCCCCGCGGTTTTCATCACATCATAATTACCGGGGGTAATACAAATGGGCTTTTCACCATCTGTAGATTGTATATAAAAATGTCTCCAACCATCCGACTCATTGGCCCATAAAAAATGTTTCCCGTCGGATAACCAATCCCATCCTCCATTCGCATAATTAAAATCCCATGTTGGCCTGACATCAATCCATGTTTTTTCTTGTTCCTTATATATCATTTTTGACTTTGCCGTTTGTACATTGGCTAGTAATAACTGGCTGGTATTTTGTTTGCGATTTAAATGTTGTATGATAATTTCCTTACTATTTGGAACCCATTCCATTCTTGGGATATAGGATCCCCACTTTGCATCATCAGGAGTTGCTATCCACTTTGTTTGAGGAGCATCTAACCCTACTACGCCAATTTTTACAGGTGATGGTTTTTCACCAGCAATTGGATATTCGACAGGTACTGCAAATGGATACGTTGAATCGGTATTATTAATCATTAAATAATTCTTCACCCCTGTGGCATTTACTTGCCAATAAGCAATCTGTTTGCTATCTGGACTCCATCTAAATCCATCTCTACAAAAAAACTCTTCTTCGTATGCCCAATCAAAAGTGCCATTAATTAAATACTTGCTGCCGTCTTTGGTAAGTTGAACTAGTTTCCCAGTTTGAATGTTTTCCGCATAAATATTATGCCCACTTACAAATGCTACCCATTTACCATTTGGCGCTATTTTAGCAAACTGCAAGGAAGCCGCTGGCATACTTTTACCCACTTTTTGTAAGGACTTTTTGTTTACATTAAAAAGATAATAATCACCAATGGTTTCATAACGCCATACTTTTTTAGCATTGGTTTGTATTAATACTAAATCTTGCTTATCAGAAAGTGAAAAACTATTTATTTGAATAGGCGCTGCAGCACCGGTTGGAATTAAATTAGCACTGGTAACAAATTGAATAGCTTCCGATTTGCCAGGTTCCTGCATGACAATTTCTCCTTTACTCAACGTAAAATAGGAATGCCCATTATTAGCCCAAATTAAATTTTTGGGTGACTGGCTAAATGCTTGTACACTTATAAATAAGAGTAAAAAGAAAATGTTTTTTGAATTCATTTTGTCAGGGATTATTGCCTAACAAGTTACTCAAAATTTCTAACCTTGCGCATGCTTTTTAGCCGCTGCTATAAAATGAACGAATAAAGGTGCTGGTTGTTCAACTGTACTTTTCAATTCAGGGTGGTATTGAACGCCAATAAAGAATGGATGATTCGGTAATTCTACTATTTCAACCAACCCTGAAGCTGGATTAACCCCGCTTGTAACCATGCCATTTTCTTGGAAGTCTTTTAAATAGTCGTTATTAAATTCATAACGGTGACGGTGACGCTCGCTAATTTCCGTAGCGCCATATATTTGATGAGCTAGTGTGTCTTTTGTAATTGAGCAAGGGTATGCGCCTAAACGCATGGTGCCTCCCATCATAGTAATTCTTTTTTGTTCTTCCATCATATTAATAACAGGGTGTGGACTATTAGGATCCATTTCCACAGAATGTGCACCTGTTAAACCTAAAACGTTTCTAGCAAATTCAATGACTGCCATTTGCATACCTAAACAAATACCAAAGAAGGGCAACTTGTTCTCCCTAGCATATTTAACTGCAATAATTTTTCCTTCTATCCCTCTATTTCCAAAACCAGGAGCAACTAATAAACCGTCTAATCCTGCAAGTATTTCATTTACATTCTCGTCCGTAATATTTTCACTATGCACATTTACCACATTCACCTTAACTTCATTCATCGCACCAGCGTGTATAAAGCTTTCTAGTATTGACTTATAAGCATCTTGAAGTTCGATATATTTACCAACTAGTCCAATATTCACTATCGCTTTTGGGTTCTTCAATTTATCCAAGAAAACATTCCATTTTGTTAAATCAGGCTCCTTAAAATTTTGAATATTTAACTTCTTCATCACGATTAAATCCAATTGTTCTTTTTGCATTAACAACGGCACTTCGTAAATAGTACTAGCATCCAAGGATTCAATAACATTACCCGCTTTAACGTTACAGAATAATGCGATTTTCCTTTTAATATCATCATTTAATGGATGTTCCGTTCTACAAACAATCACATCAGGATGTACCCCTGTTTCGCTTAACATTCTTACACTATGTTGTGTAGGTTTTGTTTTTAATTCCTTAGCAGCACTTAAATAAGGAATTAAAGTTAAGTGCACTATCATTACGTCTTCAGTAGGTAATTCCCATTGAATTTGACGCACTGTTTCAATGAAAGGAGTACTTTCAATATCCCCTACAGTTCCGCCAATTTCAGTAATTACTACATCAAATTTACCGTCTTGTCCAAGCAGCATCATACGATGCTTGATCTCGTCAGTGATATGTGGAACCACTTGAACGGTTTTGCCTAAAAATTCGCCAGCCCTTTCTTTATTAATTACAGTTTGATAAATGCGCCCTGTTGTAACATTATTTGCTTGAGAAGTAGGTGTATTTAAAAAACGCTCGTAGTGCCCTAAATCCAAATCGGTTTCGGCACCGTCTTCTGTTACATAACACTCACCGTGTTCATAGGGGTTTAACGTACCTGGATCCACATTAATATATGGGTCAAATTTTTGTATCGTGGCAGTAATACCTCTAGCCTGCAATAACTTAGCTAAAGAAGCTGCTATAATTCCTTTTCCTAAACTACTAGTTACCCCACCTGTTACAAAAACATACTTTGCCATAAAATTAAATGCGTCTTATTTTGAAATAACCATCCCTGCAATAGTTTCCTATTGAAGGGTTAGCCATTCAAATGGTTGTTAAATCGACCTATAAATATATTGGGAAAATTCTTAGAGGTCGTACAAAAATACGCTAAAAAAAAACGCCTACAAAATTGCGCAAAGGCAATGAACAATAAATGTTTATAAGTGTTATATAAAAGTGAACATCTTAGAATAAACTATCTGAAATAAGCATATTTAACCAAAAACGCTTACTATAGCTTCCTATTTAATAGTCCACCATTTACACGTTTAAAACATATTATGAAAAAACTACTTTATTCCCTTTTTACTATCCTATTAACAGCTAGTTTATTAGGCTGGAACTGGCAACAAAATCAACATCCAATAGTAGATAAAGGCGATGTAATTGAATGTCTAAACATGGAAACCCAACAGGCTTACCAAATAGAAGCTTCTCAAACCGCTTTTGCGGCTATACACCCCGCACCTATAGTGGTGGAACCATCAAATTTATTGGGTAAAATGACCAATTTTACCGCAGCAGATGGAAAAACTGCTTCCGCCTACTTTATTGCTTCAAAAAAGAAGTCTAACAAGTGGCTAATTGTAATTCAAGAATGGTGGGGTTTGAATGATCAAATTAAACTAGAAGCCGACAAATACTACACTGATTTAGGGGACGTAAATGTAATGGCCGTTGACATGTATGATGGAAAAGTTGCTGCAACACCTGATAGTGCTATGAAATTAATGCGTGGTGCTGATATGGGCAGAATGACCGCTATGATACAAGGTGCAATTAAACATGCTGGAAGCAATGCTAGTATTTATTCAGTGGGTTGGTGCTTTGGGGGTATGTGGAGTTTGCAAACTGCTATTTTAGCTGGCCCGCAAGCAAAAGGTGCAGTAATGTATTATGGACGTCCTGAAGCAAATATGGATAAATTGAAATCAATTCAGTGTGACGTGATTGGATTTTTCGGTAACCTTGACCAAAGCCCATCACCAACAATGGTAAATGAATTTGAAGCCAATATGAAATTAGCGGGTAAAAACTTAGCAGTGAACAGGTATGAAGCAGGACATGGCTTTGCTAACCCTAGCAACCCAAGTTATAATGCAGCTGCAAAAGCCGATGCTTATACTAAAGCGATTGCATTTTTGAAAGTGCATTAAAAAGTATACAAAAAAAAGCAATAAAATAGCTAACCCTCATCTCTCACTGCGCACTGCTCGATTGTTCGCTTCGGGTTACTATTTTATTGCTTCACTTATTTCTTTTCCTACATATCATCCTTGATCTTTCTATAGCTAGCTGTTAAGCCGCGTATTAATGAGGAGCTAAACCCTTGGTGTTCCATTTCATTCAAACCAGCTATAGTACAGCCCATTGGCGTAGTAACTTTATCAATTTCTTGTTCTGGATGTGTGTTTTTTGTAAGCAATAAATCAGCTGCTCCTTTCACCGTTTGCGCTGCAATTAAAGAAGCTTGTGCAGCACTAAATCCTATTTCAATTCCTCCTTGGATATTCGCTCGTATATAGCGCAATGCATATGCAGTGCCACAAGCACCAAGTACGGTAGCCGCATCCATTAATTTTTCGTCAATCACAATACTCTTACCCAATTGATTAAATAAAGCAGTAACATATTCCACTTGTCCGACAGCTGAATGGTTGCCGCAAATACATGTCATACTTTGCTGAATGGATATTGCCGTATTAGGCATCGCCCTGAATAAAGCAAAATTAGGAGCCAACATTTCTTCCAAATCCTTAATCCAAACCCCAGTTGCAACACTAATCACTGTGTGTTGTTCGGCTTTTAAAAATGGTTTAATATCAGCAACGATATCTTTAATCTGAAAAGGCTTTACAGCAAGGATTACATAGTTTGCCTCCTTCACAGCTGCTTGATTATCTGAAGTAGTTGTTACACCCTTTTCTGCCAAGTGCTGAACTGTTGATAAATTTCTTTTAGTAATAGTAATTTGATTTGCTAGTACAAATCCGCTTGC
>CAJATB010000106.1 GCA_903944755.1 uncultured Bacteroidota bacterium | reverse complement strand
GTTTGTATAAGGATATTATTTATTTCGAGATGGCTAAGCTAGCTATTCAAAACAATGATTTTGATAAAGCAAATGATTGGCTAATTGTTTCTATAAAAAAGAACAACTCCAACCTCTCTCAAAAACAAAAGACATTTGAATTACTTGCTGCAATAAATTATAAAAATGACCAATACCCAATTGCAAAAATGGCCTATGACAGTATTACTACCCTACTTAAATCAAACCCGAATTTTGAACAATTAACTGCAAGAAAAAAATGGATGACAACTATTAATGATAATAATAGAATTATTCAAGAAGAAGATACTTTGCAGTACATATATAGGTTAGACACTAATATCCAAAAGTCGTTTTATACCAATTGGCAAAAAAGAACAAGCAGGTCAGCAGCACAAATCATAAATTTATTCATTGACAATACCGAAATTAAACCCGACAATAGCGCCGATAATACGAGCAATTTTAATAATATTGGAAGTAACGCATATGCAAATTCAGGATTTAATGGCTTTGGAGCAGCAAATAATAGTGGCTTAAGAAATAATAACTTCAATAACAGCAATACAAGTAACACTGATTTTTATTTCGATAATAAAAATTCAGTTGTACAAGGGAAACAAAACTTTATCAAAAAATGGGGCGAACGGCCAAATTTGGACCAATGGAGAAGAAAAACAAGCGCCAATTTAGCATACAACAATACATCAGTTAGCAACATGGCAGTAAGCGCAGCATTGCCTAATACAAACCTAACAGACGATAAAAAAACAGATACCATTACCATAGCAAATAAAGATATACCTACCCTGGCAATAATTGAAGACAGCGCATCCTTTAAATTATCGGCACAAAAATGGAATGAAGCCGCCTTAAAAAATGCGCAATTATTCCTTTTAGAATTAAACGACTTTGAAAAGGCCTACCCATTATATAAAAGAATTATTCAAAAAAATATTGACCCTATTACTACAGAAAGAGCAATGTTAGACCTAGCAAGTCAATACATCCATATAGGCAAACAAAATAGCGCCGATAGTATCATTGCCATTGTAGAAAATAGTTTCCCAGCTGGATTTTATATTACCAAAAAAAATGACCAACAAAACAAAATTAAGAAAGAACGTTCCATAATTGAAGACTATAAAGAAGCCTATTTTTTAACACAAATAGGAAATTGGGATAGTTTAGCAAATTTAACTTTATCATTAAATCGCACGCTGAGAGGTACTAAATGGTATACCCCTTTCCAATTCCTTAAAGTAAAAATGTTTGCACAACAAAAGAAAGATAGTATAGCCATAGAATTACTTGATTCAATTATTGTACTAAACAAAAACGAAAACATTAGGGACCGTGCAAAAAATATTATTACAGAATTAAAAAGAAGAAAAGATACAGAAGCATACCTTACGAGTTTGAAAATTATAAAAGTGGAGCAAGTATTGGCAACTGTTACTGAAGAAGTTCCAAATCAAAAGCCAAGCGAGCAAATCCAGGTTGTTGTAAAAGCTACTGTAAAAAAAGAAGCAGGCGCCGAAAATAAACAGCTCCTTCCTGTCGCAGACCCTGCAATCGTATTTGTTAAGGATAGTATAGAACAACACTATGTAGCGGTTGTTACCCATAAAGTAAAGCCTACATTTATAAAAGAAATGCAAACTGCATTTAACTACTTAAATAATGACGAATTTAAAAAACAACAATTGAACGTAACTTACGTTCAATTTAGCGAGGATAGCTATATTGTTTGGATTGGGCCATTTGCGAACCTAAATAATAGTGTTACCTATTTAAATAAAGTAAAAACAAGGCTAAGCAAGGAAATAATTTCTTTTATACCTACTAACCAATATGAACTATACTTACTAGGTAAGTCGAATATATTGCTAATCAAGAATGAGGAAGACCTATTATTGTACAAGCAGTTTATGTTAAATAATATATATAAGCCCTAATGGAAAAAATAAATCAAGCAGCAACTAAACCTAAGAATTGGAAACGTCTATTCTGGAAATATTATTTTATTTCCGCGGGGGTTTTTGTCTTATTCTTATTGATGTTAAACTGGGGTTGGATTGGAGACATGCCTGACCTTGACGATATTGAAAACCCAACTGCCTCCTTGGCAAGCCAAGTGTATGCTCAGGATGGCACCCCAATGGGTAAATTCTATTTAGAAGACCGTATTAGTGTTAAATACAGGGATTTAAGCCCTAATTTGTTGAACGCCTTAGTAGCTACCGAGGATAAACGCTTTTATGACCACTATGGTGTGGATGGAGAGGGTTTGTTGAGGGCTATAGCATTCTTAGGCAGTAAAGGTGGTGCTTCCACTATTACTATGCAAACTGCCAAGAACTTGTTTACCGACAACTGGAGCACAAAAAATAAGTTACTGCGTGTTATCCAAAAAATTAAAGAGAGTATCATTGCCATAAAGCTGGAACGTAATTTTACGAAACAAGAAATCATTACCCTCTACTTAAATACAGTACCTTTTAGTGATAACCTTTTTGGAGTAAGCAATGCATCAAGAACATTTTTCCAGAAAGAACCCGACCGTTTAACTATTGAAGAAGCTGCGTTGCTAATAGGCATGATTAATGCCCCTACAAAATACAATCCGAATAGAAATCCAAAACTTTCTTTAGAACGACGCAATTTAGTGTTGAATAGAATGGCAAGTGAAAAATATATCACAGACGACCAAGCGGCACAATTAAAGCAATTGCCTATCACCTTAAACTATCGTAAGCTTGACCAAAATAATGGCCTTGGCCCCTATTTTAGAATGACATTGGGTGAGTACATGAAAAAATGGTGTAAAGAACATAAAAAGAATAATGGCGACTCCTACGATTTATATCGAGATGGTTTAAAAATTTATACAACCATAAACCCTCGTATGCAACTTTACGCAGAAGAAGCAGTGGCAAGGCATATGGCATACCTACAAAAACAATTTAACCAACAAGCCAATATTAAGTCGGGCAGCATTTGGAAACAATTTAGTGAACAACTTGAACTAGCTATTAAGCAAACTGACCGTTGGAAGAACTTAAAAAAAGAAGATGCAGAAGACGTTGATATTAGAAAAACATTTGATGAACCATTACCAATGCGCATATTTGCTTGGAATAAGAATAGGTTTATTGACACCGTAATGACGCCATTAGATTCTTTAAAATACCATAAGCAAATACTACAAACAGGTTTCCTTGCCGTGGACCCTTTTACGGGCGAAGTAAAAGCTTGGGTGGGTGGTGTTGACTTCAAAACATTCAAATACGACCACGTAAATACAAATACAAAGCGACAAGTAGGTTCAACCATTAAACCACTTTTGTATTCATTGGCAATTGAGAAAGCGGGATTCACGCCTAACACTATTGTTCAGGACCAACAACAAAACTTTGATGGATTTGGTATGGTACCCAATACGCCTAGGACATGTACTGGACAGTCTATCCCTATGGCACAAGCATTGGCAGAATCACGCAACTGTGCATCGGCTTATATAATGAAACAAATAAATCCGAATGGCAATGACGCTGCAGAAGAATTTGTAGACTATTTAAAGAAGTGTAATGTAAAAGCAGAAATTCCTGCTTACCCTTCCAT
>CAJATB010000105.1 GCA_903944755.1 uncultured Bacteroidota bacterium | reverse complement strand
GAACATGCTGCATTTAATATCGGTGGTCAATTAATGCCATTAGGTTTAGTACAATCCCTTCAACTAGAGGAAATTGAGCACTTAAAGGATGAATTAGTTTATGTATACTGCAGAAGCGGCAACCGAAGTGGACAGGCTTGCTTAATGTTAGAGCCTTACGGTTTTAAGAATGTGGTTAACGTAACTGGTGGTATGTTGGCTTGGCAGGAAAAATTTCCTGGGTAGTTTTCCCTAGTTGTTAAAATATCACTTAAAGGCTGTAACTTAATACAAGAGTTATAGCTTTTTTTATTTAATTACTTTTTAAATGCTTTAAAATGAAATGGACTTTTTTACTTATTGTATTATTGGGATTATGTATTTCATCTTGCAAATTTAGCAATCAAAATTCCAATGCTAGTTATTATGACACTACAGGAAGGACAGATGTACTTTCGGGCGGTGTAAAAATGATCCCAATTAAGACCGAAAAAGGCACTTTTAATGTTTGGACTAAACGTGTTGGAAATAATCCTCGTATAAAAGTATTGTTATTACATGGTGGCCCAGGTGCTACGCATGAATACTTTGAATGTTTTGATTCTTTTTTACCTCAAGAAGGTATTGAATATTATTATTATGATCAATTAGGGTCGGCATATTCCGACAATCCAAATGATACAAGTTTATGGAATATCCCACGATTTGTAGAAGAAGTTGAAACAGTTAGAAAGGCATTAGGTATGGATTCTACCAACTTCTTTTTACTTGGTCATTCATGGGGTGGTGTTTTGGGTATTGAATACGCTTTAAAATACCAACAAAACTTAAAAGGCTTGATCATTTCCAATATGGTCCCTTCAATACCTGATTATGTAAAATATGCAAATGAAGTGTTAGGCCCTCAGCTACCAAAAGAAATTCTTAGTCAAATTCGTGCATTTGAATTAAAAGGGGACTACACGAACCCTAATTATTTGAAATTAATTAATGACTACTATTATCCGCAGCATGTAATTAGGATGCCTGTGAATAATTGGCCTAACCCTGTTGTTCGAGCATTTGCTAGAATAAACTATCCTTTATATTTAAGAATGCAAGGCCCTTCTGAATTTGGTGTTGTAGGTGACGCTGTTTTGAAAAACTGGGATCGCAAAGCTGATTTGCCTAAAATAAAAGTACCCACTTTAAGTATTGGTGGTGAATTTGACACCATGGACCCCAAAGCAATGGAAGCTATGGCGAAGGGGGTTCAAAATGGTACGTACTTATACTGTCCTAAGGGTTCTCATATGTCCATGTATGACGACCAACAAACGTATTTTACGGGCTTGATTAACTTTATTAAAAAGGTCGATAATAAGTAACCTTTTTAACTGATATAACCTTGTATAAAAAAGGGGGATACGAATTTTCGTTTCCCCCTTTTTAGTAACTATTATTTAAATCCTCAATGCTCCAATTTTATTGGATTTACTTAATATCAATTTTCAAACTTAACCAAAAGTTTCTTCCAGCCATCGGGAAATAATTATTTGAGGTAGTGGTAGTGCCGCCACTTACATAACTATAGGTATAACCATTTGGTTCGTATAATTTGTCAAATATGTTAATTACATAAAATTGTAAGCTAGCGCCCCAATGCTGTTTATTAAAAAGCTTATAGCTTGTGTTTAAGTCGTTTAAGAAATAAGCTTTTAAAATTCTGCTTTCGTTCTGTGTATTATCAAGGTATTGTTTGGAAACATATTTACTTGAAAAAGTTAGCTGCCATTTTTCATTGGGTACCCAATTTAAGTTATGTACAGTTGTAGTATTCGGGGAAAGTGTAATGTCCGTATTTTCATGTTGAATAGCCTGTTGTGCATAAGTATCATAGTCGTCGAAGTATTCAGTAAATTTTGCAATTTTATTTTTACTGAATGTAATGTTCCCACTGGTGCTAAATTGTTTATTCATTTTCCAAGTAGCTTCTAATTCAACACCCGCCCTATAACTATCTGGTACATTTGTTCTTGTATAGGCGCCTACATCATTTATTTTCCCAGTTAAAACCAACTGGTCCTTATACTGCATATAGTAAATGTTTACGCCCCATGTAAAATTTGTGAACTTAGCATTAATGCCAGTTTCCCAATCGTACATAATTTCTTGCTTAGGTTGTTGTGTTATGCCCACTTCAAAATCATCCCTGTTTGGTTCCTTATGTGCGACAGCTATACTAGTATAATAAGTGGTGTTTCCATTTATATAACTTAGGCCAGCTTTAGGGTTGAAGAATCCAAATTTCCCATTAATTACT
>CAJATB010000104.1 GCA_903944755.1 uncultured Bacteroidota bacterium | reverse complement strand
GGAATAGTTGCAGGTATGGGCGGTATAGTTGTGTTTGTTCCACAAATAATGATACTATTTGGTATTATAACTTTATTAGAAGACACAGGATATATGGCGCGCATAAGCTTCTTAAGCGATAAACTAATGCGTAAAGTGGGATTAAATGGCAAAAGTGTAATGCCTATGATTAGTGGTTTTGCGTGTGCAGTACCAGCAATAATGAGTGCAAGGAATATTGAAAACAAAAAAGAACGTTTGCTTACTATATTGGTTACTCCTTTTATGAGTTGTAGTGCAAGGCTTCCGGTTTATACCATATTAATATCGTTAGTAATCCCCGAAAAAATGTATTTGGGCTTTTTTAGTTTACAAGGATTGGTAATGATGTTACTATATGTATTGGGAATGGTAATGGCAATGTTAGCAAGCTTAGTTTTAAAGTGGTTTATAAATATAAAAGAGAAAAGCTATTTTATATTGGAACTGCCGGTATACAGGGCACCTCGTTGGGGCAACGTGGTGTTAACTATGCTACAAAAAGCAAAAATATTTGTAGTAGATGCAGGAAAGGTTATTATGTTTATTAGTTTGTTACTCTGGTTTTTGAGTACCTACGGGCCAACTGAAAAAATGCAAAATTTAAAAACGCAGTATACTATTGCAGTAAAGCAAAACCCAGCACAAGCAGCCTTATTAGAAAAACAATACAATACCGATAAATTAGCCAATTCCTATGCTGGAATTTTAGGTAAGCAAATCGAACCTGTAATTAAGCCACTCGGTTATGACTGGAAAATTGGCATTGCACTTATTACTTCATTTGCCGCACGCGAAGTGTTTGTGGGTACCATGGCCACCTTATATAGTGTGGAAGAGGACGACAATAGTAGTTTAAGAGAAAAAATGAGGGCATCTGTTTGGCCTGATGGCCGCCCTGTATATAGTTTAGCTGCTGCTTTATCGCTAATGGTATTTTATGTACTAGCCATGCAATGCATGAGCACACTGGTAATTGTAAAACGTGAAACAGGTTCGTGGAAATGGCCTACCATTCAATTTTTCATGATGACAGGGTTAGCTTATGTATGTAGTTGGGTAGTGTATGTGGTGGTTTCTTAAGTACATTTTAACTCATTTTTAAAAGTATTTTTACTATTTGCAAAATATAATGTGTAATATTACACATGACAGTGTATTATTGACAAATGATTACGTCAATTAAACACAAAGGCTTAAAAAGATTTTATGAACAGAGGGATGCTTCTAGGTTAGATAAACGCTATTTAGTTAAAATTGAGATGCTAATGACTGCACTAGATGCAATAACTGAAGAAAAGGATATACTAGCACTTAGAAAAAATGTACATAAGCTAAGAGGTAATTACGAAGATTATTGGTCAGTCACAATTAGCGGAAATTTAAGACTAGTTTTTAAATTCGCAGTGCCTAACATTTATGACGTGAACTTGGTTGATTATCATTAATTATAAAATAAGAAATATGAAAAAATTAATACGCGCTTTGGCTCCATCCCACCCAGGTGCAATTTTACGGGAATTATTTATTAAAGAATATGGACTAACTATTACTGAAGTGGCAGACGGTATTGGAATTGCTAGGGTTAACTTATCTGCAATTGTGAATGAAAGATCCGGCATTAGTCCCGAGCTGTCCATTAAACTATCTATTGCATTCAATAATACACCCGAATTTTGGATGAACTTGCAAAAGAATTATGAGTTATGGCATGCCGAGAAAAAGGTAAATCGAAAAAAGATTAAACGTTTTGTTGCAGCTT
>CAJATB010000103.1 GCA_903944755.1 uncultured Bacteroidota bacterium | reverse complement strand
ATACAAATTTTAAAAATTGCCACAATAATTTATAATATTATGATTTTAGATCAATTGAAATAAATTACGCGACCTATAATAGATTGATTAAAAATTTAATCAAACGTCTGCATTGTCAATTTGGCATAGAAGGGTAGCTTTTATATAATTAAGAGTTTCCCTAGAATTGGTTGGGGTTAAATAAACTTTTATTGTGCCTTTATGAATTTAATTGCGTCTATTGTTGTAGCAGATTCTATTCTTAGTATAAACGTGCCATAGGGTAATTCACTAACATCAATGTTAAGCCCTTGTTTTAAACTAAGCCCCGTCGCTTTCCTTGTGTTCACCAAAAAGCCTTCTGTTGTCCATATACTTATTTTATATATTTCAGTAATAGTAGGTGAATTTTTAAATTGAAGTTTTGTAGTATTTATTACCGGATTTGGATACAGTTTAGTACCCAAACTGTTGAATTTAGTGACTACTTCGCAATCGACTGCAAACTCGCCACTTCCTCTTTCGCCATTGAATATAACAATCCCACTTTGTACATCAATACAGGCTGCTGTGCTTTTAAATTGAATTGCAGGACTATTATTAAATGTATTTGCAAAACTACCAACACTACTTATCATAAATATTGGACTACTAATGGAGGAAGCAGTAGTTTGGGCCTTAAGAAAGGCCGGGTGCGCTATTATTATAAAAGCAAAACCTAGGTAATGAATACTTTTTTTAATTAGTTGCTTCATTTGATACTATAGAATAAGGTTGTTTTAGTTCCTCCTGTTGTGTAGCTTAATACTAAGTGTTTTGACCCGATGGATTCAATATTGTATATGTATTCAATTGGGTTTAGTTGCTTAGTGACAGCTTGGACATGAATTTGCAACTGGTTATTAATTTTTTCTACAGAATAAGTGCCGGAAAAACCATCTGAATCGATTGTTTTTCTATCTTTTATGAAATTTATAAAATAAGTAGACTGTCCAATATAAGTTTTAATCAAACTATCGGTTTGGGAATAGTCTAAATACCAAGTTTTGTCTGCCAAGTATTGATAAGAAAGGGTTATCTCATCGTTAGTACTATCCTTATTACATGATATAAGAATAAGGGTTGTGAATAATAAAACTGATTTTGAAATGCTGGAAATTAAATTCATATAATTATTTAAAATAAGTCACTAGCTTTAATCATAAACCCTAATTCAAAGCGGTTTAAATTTGTTTTAATAGGTGATTTTGTAATTGAAGTAAGGCCTTGTTGGTAATGGATAAAAAGTGTATAGAATTGCTGATTATCAAACTCAAGCCCTATATCGCCATTAATAAATACTTTATGGTATGCACTTGACACCTTGTTATCGATACTTGCTTCTGAAAGTCGTAAGTCAAAACTTGGCCCTGCGACAAAAGATAGTTTGTATTTTGCCGCATTAAAAATCGGTATTATTTTTTTCAGGTGTGAAGCTGCATTAAGGGTTAAGAATTGCTCATCCCCTTTAAAATTTGAAAATTCACCAACTATGGGTTTTATATCTTTATGATCCTTGTAGTATGTGCCGGTTGATAATTTATTTAAAGTGAATAAAAAAGAGTAGGAGTGTTTTTGCTTATACATGCCATCAATTCTAATACCTCCATAGAAACCTGGTTTTGCTACATTTTTATTAAAATCACTTAACAAATAATTGAAGTTTGAATTGTAGTTGCTTGTTTTAATCACTTGCCTCGAAAAATTTATACCACTTACTAACGAAAATTCGTTTTTTGTAAAGTTTATAAATGTTCGCCCCCAAGATTTTTTAAAACTTGACTTAATGGATTTTATTGTCCTATTTTCTTTTTGAATTAAGTATTCCTTATCTGAAGCTGATTGTTTGTTACGCTGTCCGAATGAAACAGTAGAAAAAATAAAACTATTGATTAAAAAAACTAATAGAAGCGACTTATACATTTGGTTGTATGTAGTTATAAAGTGATAAAATTGGAGACTACGAAAGTCCTCTAATTTTGGCTCCCTTTATATAGGGCATATGCCTCATTTGCTAATTTTTAAATGAGACAATAGCCAGGCATATGGAGAAAATAACAAATGCTAAAAGGTGGGAACTACTGTAAGGTAAATACTAATCTTGTTTGATGTTAGTAATAGCCCATTTTAGCAAACTATTATTGTCATTTGGAAGATTTAATTTCTTTATGATATTATATCTGTGATTACGAACTGTTTTTTCGGATACAAACAATAGGGCTGCAATTTCTTTACTCTTTTTTTGTTTTGAAATCAGATCAATTATCTTGTATTCGGACATACTTAAATCCTGTAGAATAGTATTATTTTGGTGTTTCTTTTCGATATAAGTAAATGCCATTTTTACTGTCACTTTAATTTGTTCTTCATTCCATGGCTTAACTATATAGTTTAGTGGATTGGTTAATTCAGCGTCTTCGATAATTTGTTTATTACTGAAAGCTGTAACGTAAATTATTTCCAGTTTAGGGAGTATTATATAAACGTCTTTAACAAAATCAATCCCTGTAAGCCCCTCCCCTAAATTTATATCACATATAGCTAAGTTTGGCTTGAAGGTTTTTGCCTTAATTAGTGCATCTGTGTGTGAATGAGCAATAATTGTTTCGTATCCCGCTGCTATTAGTAGCTCTTGCAAATCTACCGCCACAATTTGGTCATCTTCTAATATTAATATTCGATTATTGTTTATTTTCTTATCAATTAGTGTATTCATGTTTTTTTTTAAATAGTAAATTCAATATGGTAGCTAACTCCGTTATTTGTTCTAGTCGATAATTTAGCTTTAATTTGAGCACACATTATTTCAATAAGTTTTAATCCT
>CAJATB010000102.1 GCA_903944755.1 uncultured Bacteroidota bacterium | reverse complement strand
AGCTCGCTTATAAATGGGTGTTCATTAAATAAACTTTCATTTCCTTGTCTTACTATTATATCAATGCTTGCTTGAGGATATTGCTCATGCAAGGTTTCTAAAAGTGCTGTCGCCAACACGACATCGCCAATAAAGGCCGTTTGTACAACTAGTATTTTTTGCATGGCAATCAATTAAGGACGAATGATAATTAAATTACCATCTTCATCCCATTTGACAATGGAAGAGGGCATTTGCAAATTGGTTTCTTCCTGTCTATGCTTTACTACATATTGAACCCCATCTTTAATATCTAAGGAAATATCTGCAAAACATAAAGGCGTAGGATATCCAGAAATATTCGCTGAAGTACTTACAATAGGTTTTCCAAAAGCTTTCAGTAAATCTTTACAAAAAGCATCCTTAGTAATACGTATGGCCACTGACCCGTCTTCTGCCACTAAATTAGTTGCAAGGTTCATCGCCTTTTGATAAATGACTGTTGTGGGTTTATGAATACCTTTTATATAATCGAATACTTGTACATTATTATCTGCGACATATTGGGCAATTTGTGCTTCTTCACCTAGTAGTACAATCATGGCCTTGGTGTCAACTCTTTTTTTTAAGTCGAATATTTTAGCCACTGCTTCTTCATTGGTAGCATCACAACCAATACCCCAAACCGTATCGGTGGGATATAGAATAAGCCCTCCATTTTGAAGGCTGCTTAAACATACTTGTATATCTTCTTCATAAACAAACATGCTGCAAATTAAACAATCCCCTTTAAATAAATTCAGCTTAGTTATTGTGTAAAAATAAGTAGGCATAAATAAGTGCTAGTTTGTAATTTTGTACAAATTGAAACAATGGAATTAAAAAACAAAATAGAAGCCGCCTTTGCCGATCGTAGTTTATTAAAAGAGGCTGAATATAGTAAGGCAGTACATGAGGTAATTGAAGAAGTGGACAAAGGTCGTTTAAGAGTGGCCGAACCCATCGACGGAAAATGGGTAGTGAACGAGTGGGTAAAACAAGCTATTTTATTATACTTTGGTATTCAACCTATGCAAACCTGGGAGCTTGCTCCTTTTGAGTTTCATGATAAAATGTTACTTAAATCGAACTATGCTGCCTTAGGCGTAAGAGCTGTACCACACGCGGTAGCAAGATATGGCGCTTATTTAGCCAAGAACGTAGTTTTAATGCCTAGCTATGTAAATATTGGGGCCTTTGTAGATGAAGGTACGATGGTGGATACTTGGGCGACTGTGGGAAGCTGCGCTCAAATTGGTAAAGGGGTGCATTTAAGTGGTGGCGTGGGTATTGGTGGTGTTTTAGAACCCTTACAAGCCAGCCCTGTGATTATAGAAGATGGCTGTTTTATTGGAAGTAGATGTATTGTGGTAGAAGGAGTACATGTAGAAAAAGAAGCAGTATTAGGTGCCAATGTGGTCTTAACCCAAAGCACTAAAATTATAGATGTGAGTGGCGCTAGCCCTATTGAATACAAAGGACGTGTACCCGCTAGAAGTGTTGTTATACCTGGGTCTTATAGAAAAACTTTCCCTGCAGGCGATTACCAAGTTAGCTGCGCTTTAATTATTGGACAAAGAAAACCAAGTACCGATTTAAAGACCAGCCTGAATGATGCTTTGCGAGACTTCAATGTAGCAGTCTAGTTCATTTATTAGCCTTTAATTTTTAGACCCTATTTTTCTTAGAAAAATTTCTAAGGGCAGAACTTCCCTAAAAAAGTTTGGGGTGACCAGGACAAGTCCCAACCACCCCGATTATCCTTCCCCCAAAGGATAAAAAACTTAAATATTCAATATTTTATTAATATATAAACTAGACTCATTTATTATAATTCAAATATGAATGATATAATTAAAACAATGCTACTATTTATTAAACTTAGTGATGAAATTTTTATT
>CAJATB010000101.1 GCA_903944755.1 uncultured Bacteroidota bacterium | reverse complement strand
GTCTCGCCATAAGCTCTTACAAAATGATCGCTTGCGGCTTTACTTGCAGAATAAGGGGAGTTAGGATCGTAAGCAGTTGTTTCGGTAAACAACCCTTCCTTGCCTAAGCTACCGTATACTTCATCCGTAGATATATGGTAAAATAAATGATCCCTATTAGTATGCCAACTTCCATCATGTGCAGTTTCGTAACTTAAATCTCCTTTCCAATATTCCTTAGCAGTATTCAATAAATTAACCGTTCCAATTACATTCGTATACACAAAATCTAATGGAGAAATAATAGATCGGTCCACATGCGACTCTGCAGCCAAATGAATCACATCAGTTATTGCATGTTTTTCGAAAATCACTTTTAAAGTATCCGCTTCTAATATGTTGGCTTTTACAAAATGATAGTTTGGCGCGTTTTCAATATCTTTTAAATTTTCTAAATTGCCTGCATAAGTTAAGGCGTCTAAATTAAAGATCTGATAATGAGGATATTTATTCACGAATAAACGCACTACATGCGATCCTATAAATCCTGCCCCTCCGGTAATTAATATGTTTTTTTGCATCTGAATTTGTATCTTACAAAGATATTATTTTATGTATATATATTACTAAGAATCCAATTTATATTAGCATTATGAAGCAGCAAAGATACTATTCCTTAGACGTTTTTAGAGGTGCCACTGTAGCATTGATGATTTTAGTGAATAATCCTGGCTCATGGGGCCATATTTTTAGCCCATTAGCACATGCAAGTTGGCATGGGTGCACACCTACCGATTTAGTATTTCCGTTCTTTTTATTTGCAGTAGGCAATGCCCTTTCCTTTGTGATGCCAAAAATGCAAAACGAAGCTGATGCCTATTTTTGGAAAAAAGTAATTAAACGAACTTTATTAATTTTCCTAATTGGCTTATTTATTAATTGGAGCCCTTTTGTAAAATGGGCCGACGGAGCACTTGTTTTTAAAACATGGGAGCATGTGCGTATACTAGGTGTTTTACAAAGAATTGCATTGTGTTATTTTTTCGCTTCAGTTATTATTTATTATGGGAAAACGAAAATGGCTTTTTTAATAGGCATATTAATACTCATAATTTATTGGGTATTAAATTTTATGTTAGGTGCACCAGGGCATCCTTATAGTTTATCCGGCTTTTTTGGAAATGAAATAGACATATCCATACTAGGCGTTACCCATATATACAAAGGAGAAGGTGTACCGTTCGATCCAGAAGGTTTGGTAAGCATGTTCCCCGCAATTGTTCAAGTAATATTTGGATATTTAGTTGGCGAATATATACAGGTAAAAGGAAAGAGTTATGAAATGCTAGCCCAATTACTTTTAACGGGTATCATATTAGTACTAGCTGGTTATATTTGGGATTTTAGTTTTCCTATAAATAAAAAAATATGGACTAGCAGCTATGTATTGTATACTTCGGGATTGGCAACAATTACTTTAAGTGTCCTTATATATTTGTTAGAGTTTAAAAACACAAAAGGAGTTTGGAGTAAATTCTTTGATGTATTTGGGAAGAACCCTTTATTTATATTTTTCATGAGTGGTTTTTTACCCCGCGTAATTGCATTATTTCGCTGGGTTGACCATGTGGATGAAAAAGGAGAAAACGTTTATACCTCAGCCCTTCCTTGGTTTTACCAAAATATATGTAAAGACATTGCAAGTGATTTACGCATTGGGTCCTTTGTATATGCATTATGTTTTATCACTTTTTTTGCACTACTTGCCTATATTTTAGACAAGAAAAAGATTTACATAAAAGTATAACGGCTACTTGAAAATAGTGGCCGCCTTTTCAAGGCTCTCTGGCTTTCCCACGTCTAGTAATATACCATCGCTATGGTCATAATAATGAATCGGGTAATGCTGTGCAATTTGCAAATAAGCATCAATCAATGAAAATTTTCCGTTCATTTCTAATACCTCAAAAAAGGAACTATGAATAATTTGAATACCGCTAAATGCCTTTGGAACAGCTGTATTAGAATCTCGTAGGGGATTTGCCCATTTTTCTTCGCCAGTAGAATTGTTCTTCCACCCGCATAAAGTGCCGGCTGCATTAAAAATTAAATTTCTGCTAGTTGTTCGGTTAGTTACAGCAAGGGTAGCCACTATATCCCCTTCTCCTGATACTGTAAAATGTTCGTCTGCAGCAATCATTTTATCTAAAGGCAAATTGGTTAAAATATCTGCATTCATAACCAACCATTTTGCTTCTTCTTTAAAGTAAGGAGCGGCACGTAGTAGCCCACCTCCTGTTTCTAAAACCTCATCCGATTCGTCAGCAATAGAAACGGTCGATCCCCAACCATTATTGTCTTCAATTACTTGAATGAGTTGATCTGCAAAATGATGCACATTTACAATCACTTCTTTTATACCAAATGCCTGTAAATATTCAATATTACGTTGCAATAAACATTTCCCGTTTACCATTGCCAAAGCCTTAGGATGTTTGTCAGTAAAGGGCTTTAGCCTCGTCCCTAAGCCGGCCGCTAATATCATTGCCTTCATAATTACTTCATTGAAATTTACTTAACCCAGTTTTCTTTATTAGAATGCACTAAAACAATTTGCACTTTATACTTATTTTTTAAATGTCTTGCTGTTTGTTCCGCCGCAAAAACACTTCTATGTTGCCCCCCTGTACAACCAAAATTTATTTGCAGCGATTCAAAATCTCGCGTCAAATAATTTTCAACTGTAATATCAATTAAATCCCATACACTATTTAAAAACGTATTCATTTTTGTTCTTTGTTCTAAAAAATCTTGCACTGGCTTATCTAACCCTGATAGTTTTTTATATTCGTCAAACCTTCCTGGATTTAATATGCCACGCATATCAAAAATAAATCCTCCCCCATTTTCGGTTTCATCTGTTGGTAACCCTTTTTTATAACTAAAACTACTAATGGTAATAACTAATGGTGTTTTATCGGTTGCAGTGGGAGGTGTAAAACGTTGTATTACTTCGTCCCCTACCATCCAGTCTAAAATACCCGCAAACACAGGCGTGTCTGCATCTAGCTTGTAAACTTGTAAGAAGCTTTTTAAGTTTTTTAATCCAAGTGGGATACTTGTTAAGAAATGTGCCTTACGTTCGAATAAGCCTCTAAAACCATAGGCGCCCAAGACCTGCAATAAACGTAATAATACAAAACCATTGTACTGCTTCTTAAACTGCACTATGTCTATCTTACTTGGCAATAGTTTTTGAACTTCTTCGATATAATAATCTAATAACTTTTCTTTCCATTCGTTCGGCAGTTCCGCTTTCGCTTGCCATAATAAAGAAGCAACGTCATAAGAAAGTCCACCTTGCATACCTCCCTGGAAATCGATAAAGTAAACTTCTCCGTTATTGACAATAATATTTCTACTTTGAAAATCTCGGAATAAAAAATGATTAAACTGCTTACTCGCTAATTGGTCACTTAGTAATTCAAATTCATCAATCAGTGTTTGTTTATCATACGCATATTGTAAAGTATCTAAAAAATAGTACTTATAATATAGCAAGTCGGTTAATATAGAATGTTTACCAAATTCATGTGAAGTTAAGCAGTAGTTAAAATCTATTCCTTGCCCTCCTTCCACCTGTAGTTTAGCCAACGCTTTCAGGCTTTTTTGAAAAAGACCGAAAACATAGTCCGTCTTCCCTTCTTTTTCTAACACTTCTAATAAGGACACTTGGCCAAGGTCGGATTGAATATAAGTAGTAAAGTCGTCGCTTATTGCCAGTACTTGAGGGACAGGCAAGCCCTTTGCGTAAAAATGCTCCGCAAAATAGGTGAAAGTTTTACTTTCCTTAATATTAGTATCATAAGTCGCAATCCAGGATTGATTGCCTTGTAGTATCCTAAAATATACCCTATCACCGCCGCTTTGAGGTATTTTTTGAAGTTCATCCCAGTCCGAAGCATGAATGGTTTTGAATAACTTATTAATACTATTTATAATTACTTCCATGGGGGTCAATATATTCATTTTAAATAGCATTAAAAGTAACTAATTCTATGAGATTTATCATAAAAGAAAAAAAAGTATTAAATTGATGTAAATAAACAACATATGCATAAAAAATTAGCCCTCTATTTTAGCCTTGTGTTAACCATTGCTTTTAGTAATGCTTTCGCACAAAACTCTACCGTAAAAGGCAGGGTAAACGATACCAAAGGAAGCCCACTGGAGGGTGTAACTATTAAAGTGCAAGGAACTAAGCTTGCAACTGCCTCAGAAAAAAGCGGGACCTACACTATCAACGCTAAAATAAATGATGTATTGGAATTTAGCTCAGTTGGATTTGAGAATAAAAAAATAAAAGTAACAAGTACAACTTTAAATATTGTGTTGGATGCAACCACTTCCGATTTACAAGATGTAATTCTTGTAGGTAGTCGTGGAACTGGTCGTATTAAAACCGAATCGCCTGTTCCTGTGGATATTATTAAACTTTCCGAAGTTGGGATGAACACAGCAAGAATGGATTTAACTTCAACGTTGAATTTTGTAGCTCCTTCATTTAACTATAATAAGCAGTCAGGTGCGGATGGTGCTGACCATATTGATATTGGAACATTAAGAGGTTTAGGACCTGACCAAACATTAGTTTTAGTGAATGGTAAAAGACGCCACAGTGTAGCGTTAGTAGGCCTTTTCGGAACAAGAGGACGTGGTGGTTCTGGTGTTGATTTAAATAGCTTCCCACAATCGGCAGTAGACAGAATTGAGATTTTAAGGGATGGTGCTTCAGCACAATATGGTTCAGATGCCATTGCGGGCGTAATGAATATTGTACTAAAAAAGAATACAAAAGAATGGAGTGTAACTACAGGAATTGCTGGTTACTATGATAAAAAATTCAATACTTACCAATTTAAAGACAAAAACGATTACTTAACAAGCAATCCTATCGATGGCGTAACAAAACAAGTTGCCATTAATAAAGGTTTTGATTTAGGAAAAAAGGGTGGTTTTATAAATATCTCCTTTGATTTATTAGACCAAGGAAAAACTTTCCGCCAAGCAGCTTCTTCGGACATTGCAGATAAGGACGGCTTACCTACTAACAATTGGAGACAAGGATTTGGTGATGGATCAATGACTTCTTATGGTACAATGTTTAACATGGAATTGCCAATTAGCGGTAAAACTAAATTTTATGCATTTGGAAGTTTTAATACTAAAAGTTCTGATGCATATGCCTATACAAGAAGATGGTCGGCTAAGCCAAATCGCTTCCCTGTTGACCAACAAGGCAATCTCATTTTCGTACCGAGCATT
>CAJATB010000100.1 GCA_903944755.1 uncultured Bacteroidota bacterium | reverse complement strand
AATATTGGTATACAAAAGGAAAATACAATTAGTTTCACTGGAAAGCTAGGGAATCTAAAGTCTGCATTTAAGGCTGAGTTTAATTACCAATTAATAAATAATTACCAATATTTTTCAACTGGATTCCAGCCAGCAGTAAATGCTAATTCAATGAGTTACATTCGTGCACAAGTTGAACATAAAATAAAAATAAGTAAACATTGGAATTGGTATAACGAGATGACGGCGCAAATAATTGATGCAGCTGCCCCAATTAACCTTCCATTACTATTAACAAGACAACGGGTTGCTTTTGAGGGGAATTTTTATAAAAATTTGAATCTTTCAACAGGAGTTGAAGTAATTTACCACACCAATTATAAGGCAGATGCTTATATGCCTTTTACGGGTCAGTTTTATTTGCAGAATAATTATACACTCACTAACAGGCCAACTGTTAATGCCTTTATGCACTTTATTATTAAACGTTTTAAAGGGTATGTTAGACTTGAAAATTTAAATACACTATTGCCTTCAAACGAAAGTTTAGGGAATGCGTATAATTTCAGTGCTAAAAATTATCCTGGTCCAGGTGTGTGGTTTAGGGTGGGAATTTGGTGGAATTTTATTAATTAACCGAAAGCATGCGGCAATAATTTATTTTCTATTACTTTATACGACTACATAGCTATATTGTTAATTTTCAGTCAATTAGTCTGAAAAATTGGGCCTCCTGTAAACAAGTTGAAAGGATTGATTACTTTATTCAATACCTTTATACCATGACTAGGCCTTTAATATTTTTATTGAGTTTCATGCTTTTTTTTGATGGTTCCATCATGAGTCAGCTTATGAAATTGCCAAAATTGTACGACCATTTTGTCGAACATAAGTCATTGGATAAGCATGTAGGCGTAATTGAATTCATAACCATGCATTACATGGGCAAAGATATTCAAGACAATGACCAAGAAAAAGACATGAGTCTTCCATTCAAAACTTCCAATTATCAACCAATTTTTCAATTGGCAATTGAGTCTCAAAACCTAGTTACAGAGAAATTTAAATTTATCCGTATTCAAAACCATTGGCCTGATACAACTCATTACGGTTTAATGCAATTGTCTTTGTCATCGCTTTTTAGGCCTCCTAGAAACGCGTAATTTAAAACAGAATCTTATTCAAATGTTTCGGGTGTTTAGCTCTCGAAATAATTTTATTAATTAAGTATAATAAATAAGTATGCTAAATAAAATAATAACTTATTCTATAAAGAATAAGTTAATCATTGGATTATTCGTGGTAGCATTGGTTGGTTGGGGGGGATATGAAGTTACCAAACTTCCTATTGATGCGCTTCCAGATATTACCGATAATCAGGTACAGGTAATTACAGTGTCCCCCTCTCTTGGGGCAACTGATATAGAAAGGCTGGTTACATTCCCCATTGAACAAGCTTGTAGCAGTATTCCAGGTACGAAGCAAATCAGAAGTTTCTCGAGGTTCGGGTTATCATTAATAACTATTGTATTTGAGGATGATATTGATATATATTGGGCAAGGCAACAAATAAGTGAAAAATTACAGAAAGTGCAACAAGAAATCCCTCCTGGCACTGGTTCGCCTGAATTAGCGCCCGTGTCAACAGGGTTAGGGGAAATATTCCAATATGTTGTCAGGCCAGAAAAAGGCTATGAGGGTAAGTATGATGCGATGGAATTAAGGACAATTCAAGATTGGATTGTAAGACGTCAGTTAATTGGCACCCCAGGAGTTGCTGAGGTAGCTAGCTTTGGTGGAAAGCTAAAGCAATACGAAATCGCAGTAAGGCAAGAACAATTAAAGGCCTATGATTTGACCATCTCAGATGTATTCAATGCATTAGAAAAAAACAATGAAAATACGGGTGGAGCCTATATTGAAAAAGGCCCGACAGTATTGTATATCCGAAGCGAGGGATTGACTAAATCCATTGAGGATATTAATATGATTGTAGTAAAACAATTAAGTGATGGCACCCCTTTATTAATTCAGGATATTGCAAAAGTAAAATTAGGGGCAGCCATAAGGTATGGTGCGATGACTTTTAATACCGAAGGAGAAGTTGCTGGAGCGGTTGTGATGATGTTAAAAGGAGAAAATTCTTCATTGGTTGTTAAACGGGTAAAAGAAAAAATAGCAGCGATACAAAAAATGCTGCCAGAAGGCGTTGTGATTGAACCTTTTTTAGATAGGTCTAAAATGGTGAATAATGCTATTAGTACGGTAGAGACTAATTTATTAGAAGGCGCTTTAATTGTAGTATTTGTGCTTGTATTTTTCTTAGGAAATTTACGTGCAGGATTGATAGTGGCGTCGGTAATTCCATTATCCATGTTATTCGCAATTATTTTAATGAATAAGTTTGGTGTAGGGGGTAATTTAATGTCACTAGGTGCGATAGATTTTGGATTAATAGTGGATGGCTCGGTAATTGTTGTAGAGGCTATCCTGCACAGGTTTGCGCACTCGAAACATTTTAGGGCAATGCCAACTATTAATCAGTCACAGATGGACCAAGAAGTAGGAAAGTCAACTGGATCTATGATTAAGTCGGCAGTATTTAGTCAAATTATCATACTTATTGTTTACATACCCATTATGTCTTTGCAAGGAATTGAAGGTAAAATGTTTAAGCCAATGGCTTATACTATTGCCTTTGCCATTTTCGGAGCCTTTATACTTTCTGTCACTTATGTACCCATGATGGCTGCGTTAGTTTTAAATAAAAAACTAAACCATAAAAAGAATATCACTGATAAATTAATGGCTTGGCTAGAAAAAATGTACCAACCAATATTAAGTAAGGTGTTAATGATTCCTAAAATGGTATTGGTTGCAACTACTGTTTTATTTGGTTTATCAGCTGCTATTTTAATGAATATGGGAGGAGAATTCATTCCACAATTAGAAGAAGGTGATTTTGCAGTTGAAACAAGGGTTTTAACGGGGAGTAATTTGAGTAATACCATTGAATCAACACAAAAAGCTGCTAAGTTATTGATTGATAGTTTCCCTGAAGTTGAAAAAATTGTCACTAAAATTGGTAGTGCTGAAGTGCCAACCGACCCTATGCCGTTTGAGGCAGGAGATATGATGGTAATTTTGAAAGACAAGAAGGAATGGACTTCAGCTAAATCGTTTAGTGAGTTAAGTATGAAAATGACTAAAGTACTAGAACAAGTACCTGGGATAACTGTAGGATTTCAGTTTCCTGTTCAAATGAGGTTTAACGAATTAATGACGGGTGCTAGGCAGGACGTGGTTTGTAAAATATTTGGTGAAAATTTAGATTCCTTAACTCAATATGCGCATCAATTAAATGAAATAATTAAAACAGTGGACGGTGCAGTTAATATTTATGAAGAAAAAGTAACCGGGATGCCACAGGTAGTTATAAAGTACAACCGAGAGGGTATGGCAAAGTACGGCTTGAATGTGATGGATGTAAATAAAGTAGTTAATACTGCTTTTGCGGGCCAAATTGCAGGACAAGTGTACGAGGAAGAAAAACGATTTGATATGGTTGTGAGGTTAGATGGGGAGGCCAGGAAAAACATCGCTGACATTCAAAACTTGTATATTACTACTGCAACTGGTACACAAATCCCGCTTTCTTATGTAGCAGGTATTGAGGAAATTGAAGGGGTAAATCAAATTCAACGAGAAAATACCAAACGAAGAATTATTGTAGGATTTAATGTCAGTGGCAGAGACGTACAAACTATCATGCAAGAATTGCAGAAAAAAATTGACCAAAAATTACAATTGCAAAAGGGGTATACCATTGTTTATGGAGGTTCCTTTGAAAACATGAATGCGGCAAAAGCTAGGTTGAGTATTGTGTTGCCAATTGCTTTGCTACTAATATTCTTGTTATTGTATTTTGCATTTGGTTCTGCAAAAAATGGCTTGTTAATTTATAGTGCAATTCCATTGTCCGCAATGGGAGGTGTGTTTGCATTATGGGTGAGAGATATGCCATTTAGTATTTCAGCAGGCGTAGGGTTTATTGCATTATTCGGTGTGGCGGTTTTGAATGGTATTTTATTAGTCACTGAATTTAACCGACTTAAAGCCGAAGGCTGGCATGACGTTAAGCGGATTGTTATTCATGCAACCAAATCTAAATTAAGGGCAGTACTAATGACGGCGTTGGTGCCTGCATTAGGATTTATCCCAATGGCAATAAGCACAGGGGCTGGGGGCGAAGTACAAAAGCCTTTAGCTACAGTGGTTATTGGAGGCTTAATTATTTCCACGATGCTTACTTTATTTGTATTACCTGTATTATATATCCTTTTTGAAAAAGGGCTTAGTTATTTAACCATGAATAAAAAATCAATAATAGTTGTTTTGGCCTTATGTATTTTACAGTCACCTGTAATGGCTCAAAATAAAATTACGCTTACTGCCGCTATGGACAGCGCCCTTAAAAACAATGCATTTATAAATGCAGCTAGTCAGCAAGTGAACTATAACCAAGCGCTTAGAAAAAACAATATAGAAATTGACAAGACTTTTGTTGATTTTGGATATGGGAAGATAAATAGTTTGCAAAATGACAATCGAATTGGAATTTCTCAGACAATTCAGTTTCCAACTGTTTATAAAAATCAGGGAAATGTATTACAGTCAAATATTGAAATTAGCAAACTGAATAAATTGCAAAAAGACATTGATTTAAAAACCAATATCAAGAAGCATTTTTATCAAATACTTTTATTGCAGCAAAAAAGGATACTATTAATGGAAGCGGATAGTATCTATACCCAATTTGCTGCCAAAACTAAACAGCGCTTTAATGCCGGAAGTGCGGATATATTAGAAAAAGTAACAGCCGAAAATCAACTAGCGCAAATCTCGAATCAGTTATTAGCGTTAAATGCAGGGTACACTGTTTTATTAAACCAATTTAACTTACTAATAAATTGTGAAAAATTATACCAACCTGCAGCAGACAAAGTTAAATACGAATTAGGTGTATTGCCTGACTTGCTTATGTTAGAAGAAACACCTTTGATAATGTTACAAGAAAAAAATATTTTACATGCTAGTCAATTGGTGAAGCTAGAGAAAAGTAAATTAGCTCCTTCTATTAATGTAGGGTATAATTCAAATACTTTTATTGGGTGGCAATCAGCGGCTGACAAGGCTGAAACCTATTATGGTAAGGATACTCGTTTTGCTTCTCTAAACCTAGGGGTAGCTATACCTATTTTTTCAGGTGCGCAACGTGCTAGGATTAATGCCGGCAATATATTGGTGCAACAAAATAAGCTAGAACAGCTTGCTGTTAAACAACAATTAAAGGCAAGCTTGACTGATGCGATTCTGTTTTATTTGGAAAACAAAAAACTAGTGGATAATTTTCAAAAAATAAGTATGCCAAATGCAGCATTACTAATCACCACAGCGACTAACAAATTAAACCTAGGCGAAATTGGGTATTTGGAATGGGTAATGATTGTAAATCAGGCAATGCAAGTAAGAAGTGAGTATTTTAATTATATTCAACAACTTAACGAGGCAGCAATAGAAATCGAAAAAATAAGTTCAAATAATTAAAAATATGTTTATGAAATCAAATCATTTAGTAATCCTATTATGCTGTGTTGCCCTGTTTGCTTGCACTAGCACAAAAAAGGATAAAGAAGCTGCAATGGAAAGTAAAGCTAGTTTAACTGAAAATGTCACAACGGATATGGTTGTTTTAAGCCCTGCACAGCTTAAAAGTGCTAATATCATTTCTGGTATTATTGAAAAGAAGGAAATGCATAAAATTATAAAAGTGAGTGGCGTAATTGACGTACCGCCAAGTAATATTGTATCAATAAGTATCCCACTTGGTGGGTACTTGAAAAAAACCAGCCTTATTCCTGGAACCCTGGTGAAAAAAGGAGCCGTACTTGCTACACTAGAAGACCCTGCATATATTCAATTACAAGAGGATTACCTAACATCAAAAAGTAAGTTAGCTTACTTAGAAGCTGATTTTAACAGACAAAAAACCTTAAGCGAAACCAAGGCAACAAGTGATAAATTATATCAATTGGCTAAAAGTGAATTCGAGAGTCAAAAGTATATGGTTAAAGCATTGAGCGAGAAGTTAAAGCTTATTGGGTTGAATCCACTTACACTTAATGAAAACAATATTTCAAGAGCAGTTGATTTTTATGCACCAATTAGTGGGTATGTAACAAAAGTGAATGTTAATATAGGAAAGTATGTATCACCTACTGATGTGTTATTTGAAATAGTTGACCCTAGTGACTTGCACTTAAGGTTAACTGTTTTTGAAAACGACGCCTCTAATTTAAAAATTGGTAATAATGTTACTTTTTATATCAATAATAATAGTACGGAAAAGCATAAGGCTACTATAATTGTATTTACGCCAAACATTAATGAAAACCGAAGTACGGATGTGTATTGTCATTTAAATAGCACAGTTAAGAACTTGTATCCAGGCACTTTCGCAAATGCTGAGATAGAATTAAGCAATGCAAAAGTGAATGCAATACCTGAAGAAGCTATTGTAAAATGGGAAAATAAACCACATGTGTTTTTGAAAGTGGCAAACGATTCCTATAAATTGGTTCCAGTACAGACAGGGTTAACAACCAACGGGTTCATAGAAATAATTACACCATTAGGCAATCAAGAAGTAGTTACAAAGAACGCCTATACATTAATGATGAAGCTAAAAAATAGCACGGAAGAATAATAAGTTATTATTGCACTATCACTTGTTTGAACTAATCGTTTTCGAAATAAGCTAAACTGCCACCTACCCAGGTGGCAGTTTTATTATAGTCTACACCAATCATTTTCCCTTTACTTAATCGAGTTAGGTTATTGGTAGCGATATATTTTTTTTGAATAGCATCGTAAAAACAAAACAAACGAATTTCTGCTTTTGCAGGCCCCGATGGAGTTATTAAAATTGGTGCGTAGTCTACTTTCTTTTGTAATATCCAATTTTCTTTGTTTGTGATTCTAGTAATAGCTTCCGTTGTTACATCAATTATCACACCTTGACCAGCAAATGAAAACAAGGGCTTTAAAACATAATCCTCTAATTGCTCGGGTACTTTCTTTAATAAAGACAAAAGGGTGGCTTTTGGTACGTATTTGTGAATTAAGCAAGGCAATAGGTATTTACTGATTCTGTAGAAATGATTTGGATGATTCACCCATTCAACCTCTAAGTCTTTTAAAAGCAAGTCCCGTTTTAATTGAATTTCTGCAGGTTGCGTTTTCAATTCGTCCCAAACCAATCGGTTATATATACGTTCTATTAAAAACTCAGCGCCTTCTCTTTTGTAGTACAGTTTATTTCCCTTCGTGTATATTTCACTTATACAAACAATAGGGATACCAGTATATTGTTGCGTGCAATAAAAATCAATCCTGGTTTTTTGTTGATGGGGGTATAATTCTAGTAAAATTGTGTGCTTCTTATTGTCACCTAATACTATTTTTTTAAAATGGCTTATATAGTCCCTTTCGTTGTATCCATTTAAATAACAACTGAAGCCGTCTGGAATTGAATAATAATTTCTAATTGCTTGGTCCTGTAATATTTCAAAGGCAAACAAGGAAGGGAATCCTTGTAATTCAATTAGCTGAGGCTCCAATTCGTTTAATTTATTCCTAGTTACAGCAAAATCCATAACAACACACGCAGGAAAAGGGGTTTCGTTAGGGACATTATATTCAATTGGAGTAGCTTGTTCGGTTAGTTTTTTAAAATCAGTTCCTATTATTACGCTGCTAATATATTCACTTACTTCTATTAATTTTTCCTTGAATGCTCGTGGAACAAATAAAGGAGTTTCTGCAATCCTAAATTCAAGACAACCTGGATAGTTGATTTCTAATTCAGCTAAATATTGTTTGTAGTTAGCTTCGGAAAATTGAGCATTGAATTTATTTCTAATTGTTGGAATCATTCCTGAATTGCTTTATCTAAAAAATTTGGAATAAAATTAGCGTAGGTGGTTTCGAGTGTGTTAGGGTCATTTAAATGTAGCATAATTTGTTCCCATTTTTCAATTCCAAATTCGTCAACAATTGATTTTTTAGTACTAGCCTCGTTAAAAAAGGAACTTAAGGTATCGGGTTCTGCTTCGGGATGAAATTGAACACCATACATTTTTTCGGTAAATTTTACAGCCATTATGGCTCTTTCTAAAGGAATGTTAGGCCTTATTTTTTCTAATGCAAGTATTTCAGCGCCTATTTTTTTTATTTTTTCATCATTTGGTTCCGTTATTTGGTAGTGCCTACTTTCTAATGCATAAAAAGGGTCTTGTAAGTGATCGAAAAGGCTATCGGCTGTTAATGGATGAACAGGTAATATGCCCACTTGACTAGACCTTCTTAAACTAACTGTACCAATTTCGAAATGTCTGCAAGCAATTTGAAAACTGTGACATATTAAAAAAACAGGCTTTCCCATTTGTACCATTTTTTCAAGCCATGCTGTATATAAATTATCCCAATCTAAATGCTTGCTATCCAACGGCGAGCCCGGCCCGCCCGTTGAAATGTATATGTCATAATGATCATCAGGAATTTCGACATAATTTCTTAATCGAAAAATAGTTGATTTTATTTCAATATTCCTAGCCTTACTCCATTTTTCAAGAATGCCATGTATACAACGCTTCCCCAAGTTGGGTTCGCCGTCGTACATATCTATAATAGCAATTTGAAGCGGGGGAGTGACCATTATAAATAACTTAAATTAGTCTTTGGCGATAACTTAAGCAATGTTTCGTACATTAAATCGATAGTGTCAATAATGTCTTTTTTATGAATCATTTCAACAGTTGTATGCATATATCTTAGTGGAATTGAAATTAATACAGAAGGACAACCGTCATTTGCATAAGCAAAACTATCAGTATCTGTTCCAGTACTTCTTGTTAATGCATGGAATTGCACTGGGATTTTCTTATTAGTTGCTACTTCTTCTACTATTGCTAATAATTTATTATGAATGGCTGGTGCATAAGAAAGTGTTGGACCTTTACCAGATTGAATATCACCTTCGATTGCTTTATTAATAGTAGGTGTATTAGTGTCGTGGGTTACGTCGGTAATAATGGCAATATTTGGTTTAATTCTTCTTGCTATCATTTCTGCCCCTCTTAAGCCAATTTCCTCTTGCACTGCATTGACAATATATAAACCGAATGGCAATGTTTTTTTATTTTCTTTTAATTTCCTAGCAACTTCTGCAATCATAAATCCTCCAATTCTATTATCAAAGGCACGGCCAATAATAAAGTCATGTGCTAGTTCGTCAAAACCATCGGTATAAGTTACAACCGAGCCTATGTGTATGCCTAACGCTTCAACGTCTTTCTTGCTTCTTGCACCACAATCCAGGGTTAAGGTCTCTACCTTTGGTTGTGGTTCCTTTTGTTCAGCATTACCCATTCTTGTATGAATTGCGGGCCATCCAAAAACAGCTTTTACAGGCCCTTTTTTGCCATGTATCCAAACACGCATCGATGGTGCAATTTGATGGTCGACACCGCCGTTTCTTTTTAGATGAATTAAACCTTGTTCCGTTATGTAGTTTACAAACCAGCTAATTTCATCGGCATGTGCTTCAATAACTACTTTAAATGGATGCTCGGGATTTATGACACCAACTGCCGTTCCGTAAGGATCGGTAAAAGTAGTGTCTACGTATTTTTTTAGGTAGTTAAGCCATATCTTTTGACCACTCGATTCAAAACCAACAGGAGATGGGTTATTGATATAGTCTTTAAGAAACTGGTATGCATTTTCTTGAATTAACACTTTGCTTACCTTTGTACTTGTTTTTTTTGCAGCATCTTTTGCCATAATATATAGTTTGAATTACACCCCTGCAAGATACTAATTATTGCTTTTAATTAGTGTAAGGCTTATTGAGGTTAGTTTTGGCTGTTTTCCCGTCTATATTGTCTATAATAATGATACTTTTGTAAAAATAGATTGACAAAATAGGATGAACTACCCAAATTTTGATACAAGCGCATTATGGAATTTAACTGCTGACAATTTTCTGTCAATGAGTCAAAAAATGTTTGAATTCCAGGCAACGCATAACCCGGTGTATAAGCAATGGATTGAGTT
>CAJATB010000099.1 GCA_903944755.1 uncultured Bacteroidota bacterium | reverse complement strand
CCAGAAAATAATGCATATCCAGTTAGGAAGGTAAAAAACAAAATCAGGCCAAGTAATGTCCAAAGTGTTTGTTTATAAGGAAACTTAATTATAAGTGCAATGCCTGCAATAATTTCGAAAGTGTTCATTATAAGTGCTAATAATAAACTATAGTCCGACAAGAATGCAATACCCCATACATCAAAAAATTCGTCCATTTTATAACTAAGTCCAAGTGGGTCATTTGCCTTTATTAGGCCTGAAAAAATAAAAAGTAACCCAACACTCCAACGAAGTATTTTAAGGAAGTTTTGCATGGTTAATTGTTTTAAATTAAATTAATGTTTGCCTTCAGAAATTTGAATAAGTGCAAAAACAGCATAATTTAATATATCTACAAAATTGGCATCAATACCCTCACTAATAAGTGTTTTACCATCATTGTTAAGAATCTGGCGTATGCGCATTAGTTTCATTAAAATTAAATCGGCATAACTTTCTTGGCTCATATCTCTCCATGCTTCGCCATAATCATGGTTTTTGTCCATCATGGTTGACTTGGCAAACTGTACATATTGATGGTATAGTTCCTGTACTTTAGCAACAGGTAATTCATCAACTTTTGGGTCGCTTAATTTAAGTTGTATAAGGCCTATAACTGAATAATTTATAATCCCCTTAAACTCAGATGTTATGTCATCCCCCACTTTTTGGGAACCTATATCTTGAATGGTTCTTATTCTAAGGGCTTTAATAAATATTTGGTCTACAACCGATATTAGCCTTAAAACACGCCAAGCTGTACCGTAATCCTTTGTTTTTTTAATGAATATGTCTGCACAGGATTCAATTGCCTGGTCATATTGTTTAGAAGTTTCACTCATGAAAGATGGCCTAATTACTATGTTAGTTAATATCTTTGAACAGTTGCAAGATAATCAATAACAACTTTAAAATGAAACTATGTTTAAAATTCCTGCAGGAGATCAGCTATGGGAAATAAGCAGTCCCCAGGTGATGGGAATACTAAACGTAACGCCCGATTCTTTTTACAAAGAAAGCAGGTATAGTGACCTTGATACAGCAGTTGCGCAGGCCATGTTATTCCAACAACAAGGTGCTTCGGTTATTGATATTGGTGGGCAAAGTACAAGGCTCGGTGCTGCCCTTATCACACCCGAGTTGGAAGCAAAAAATATTACCCCTTATATTATAGCCATAAAGAAGGCCTTGCCAGGCATGTTAATTTCAATTGACACTTTTAATGCCACAGTAGCCCAAGCAGCTTTAGATGCTGGAGCTAATATTATAAACGACATTAGCTGTGGTAATTTTGATGCAGCTATGTTAAAAGTGGTAGCTAGTTTTAAGGCGGCTTATATAGGCATGCATCTTACCGGGAACAAACAAACTATGCATGAAATTGAAAAAAGGGAATCTATTATAGAAAGTGAGTTGGCTTATTTTGAAAATAAAAAAATGGAATTGGAAGCATTGGGAATTCAACAATGGGTAATTGACCCAGGTTTTGGTTTTGGAAAAACCATTGAAGAGAATTTTATACTAGTTAAACAGTTAGGTGCTTTAACAAATTTAGGATTACCTATTTTATTAGGGGTATCTCGTAAATCTAGTATTTATAAAACTTTAGGCATCCAACCAGCTGAAGCTTTGAACGGCACCACTGTTGTTAATACCGTAGGATTAATAAATGGAGCATCCATTTTACGCGTGCATGATGTACTAGAAGCAAAAGAAATTATACAGTTGTTGCCTTTTATAAAATAATAAATTCCTTTATACAAAAACTCCCCGAAACAATTGCTTCGAGGAGTTTTCAAATAGATATTAAGTGCTAATTACTTAGCCTAATTTATTGTCCTGGAACTGGTGCAAGTGCATTAGGTTTAACTACTGATTGTTTAGTAACATCAGCAATTTCAATATCAAAAGCTAAATTCTCATAAGCTTTAATAGTACCATTTGCTTGTGGGCCATAAGCCAACATTGCAGGAATATATATGCTCCCTTTACCGCCTTTGCCAAAGTATTTAAGGCCAATTTCCCAGCCTGGAATAACTCCACCAGCTCCTATTTTTACATCATAAGGCTTAGCTGTTGGATCGTTAGGTTTTATGTTTGTATCGAAAGTTTCTCCTTTAAAATTGTAGCCTTTGTAATTAACGCTTGCAATTTTAGTTGAATCAATTAAATTAGTTTTATCCCCAATTTCTTTAACTACTACAAATACCCCTTCAGCCGATTTAACTGCAGTAATTTTGTTTTTAGCTAAATAAGCTTCAATTGCTTTTACTTCTCTTGCTTTTTCAGCTTCTTGTTCTAATTTATAATCAGCGTCTACCTTAGCAACGTCTGTAAAAACATTTAAAATTTCAGCTCTTCCGATAATTATATCTTTCGCTTTGAAAATTTCGTTGAATTGTAAAACATTCATTTTAACTAAAGTATCAATACTTAATGAGAATTCTACTTTGTCACCTTTTTTACACTTCATCAATATTTCAGTAAAAGTATATTTTCCTAAACGAGCTGTATCAATTGGGAAGTAAACTGGAATAACTCCATAAGTAGTACTTAAAGTGGTATCCTTAGACTTTAACTTGTATTCAAGGTTTAATTTAACAAATTGTCCTTGCTCTAATTTTTTCTCATTACCACTTCCGTGTGTAATTTTGTAAGGCATGCCAGAAGGTGCTTTTTCAAATTGATTACAACTTGCAAACAATACAATAGCAAATGCTAATTTTAATGTAGACTTTATCATTTTTGGTTTAATTGTGTTAATTGTGATTTATATGTTTCTAATATTTCTTTAAAATCTGTTACTGTTTCGTCTACTGTTTTTGATGACCTTCCTCCTGCGGCATTTGCATGACCACCGCCTTCAAAATGAGTTCTTGCAAATATATTAACATCAAACTTACCTTTACTCCTAAAACTCCACTTTCTTTCTTCTTCTCGGTCAATTACAATAGCAGCAAATTTAATACCTTCTATTGATAATAAATAATTAACCAGCCCTTCTGTATCCCCTGTTTTTAAATCAAATTTATAGATATCTGTTTTGGGAATAGCCAATAACGCGGTGTTGTATTCGTATAAAACCTGCATTCTATTTAAAAAGGCGTTACCCATGAATTTTAAACGACCTTCTGTTGATTGGTCGTATATATTTTCGTGTATAATAGAATGTTGCAAACCTAGTTCCTTTAAATGGGCAACAATTTTGTGCACTGACGCAGTTGTTGAAGGAAAACGGAATGAACCCGTATCGGTCATTAGGCCAGTATATAAACAAGCAGCAATGTCTAAGTTTAATAGAACACTATGTCCTGAATGAACTATAAAATCGTAAATCATTTCACAAGTAGAACTCATTTGAACATCACTTATCCCAAAATGGAAAGAAGGTGTATCGGGTTGTTGATGATGGTCAATTAATATTTTTAAGGCTTTAGACTCCTTAATCACTGGTTCTAAATGCTTTGTGCGGTGTAATATGTTGAAATCTAAACAAAATATATAGTCCGCATCGTTTATTAACTGGGTTGATTTAGCACGATTATGTTCAAAATCAATCACTTTGTCGGTTCCTGGCATCCATTCCAAGAACTTTGCCCAATTGGTTGGAGAAATTACGGTTACTTCATGTCCTAATTGTATTAAGAAATGGTATAAAGCTAAGCTAGAGCCCATCGCGTCGCCATCCGGCTTTTGATGAGAAGTAATGACTGCTTTAAAAGGCTGTTTTAATAAAGGGAAAAATTGATCAATTGATTGCATAGAAATACAAATTTAGCATAAATCGGATGTTTTTCAGTAATTTTGCGGCCTCAATTAGAAACAATCTAACAAATAACATATGACTAACAGAACATTTACCATGGTTAAGCCTGATGCCACTTCAAAAGGTTATACAGGAGCAATTTTAGACCAAATCATTAAAGCAGGATTTAGCGTAAAAGCTATGAAATGGGTTAAATTAACTCCAGCTCAAGCTGGACAGTTTTATGAAGTGCATAAAGAACGCCCTTTTTACGGCGAATTAGTTGAATTCATGAGTAGTGGGCCAATTGTTGCTGCTATCTTAGAAAAGGAAAACGCAGTTGCTGATTTTAGAACTTTAATTGGTGCTACTAACCCAGCTCAAGCTGAAGAGGGTACTATTAGAAAAAACTTTGCGGCTTCTATTGGTGAAAATGCTGTTCATGGAAGTGACAGTGATGAGAATGCACAAATTGAAGGAAACTTCTTTTTTAATAATCTAGAAAGATTCTAAGGTTAAAATTTTATAGTTGAAGGGTTACCCTGCAATTAGTTAACCTAAAAAAAGCGTCCCGAATGATTGGGACGCTTTTTTTATTTAGCACGACACATATCATTTATTAGTTACCTTTAGCTTTTCTAGTCTTAGGTTTACCATATTTCTTTTGCATTTCGTCTTTACGACTTTTTCGAACATTTACCTTACTATTTTTTGCCGATTTTTCATGGAAGGAAGCACCTCTTTCTTCTTTCTTTGGAAGTTTAATTTGAATAATCTTCATGCGCACTTTTGGAATTTCATCCTCGGTTAATACAGTTGAAATTTCAAGTGCTTCCGGAAGGGTGGACATCGGTATTGGCTGTTTCATTAAAGCCTCGATAGCTAGTTTTTCTTTGGTTTCTTTTTCTGTAATGAAAGTGATTGCAATACCTTTTTTATCAGCTCTTCCTGTACGTCCAATACGATGAATATAGTTTTCAGGAACATCGGGAGTGTCAAAATTAATTACGTGCGTAACTTCCGCAACGTCAATACCACGAGCCATTACATCGGTTGATATAATATATTTAAATACACCTGCCTTAAATTGGTTAACAGTATTAAATCTGTAATTCTGTTCTTTGTTAGAGTGTATAACACCAACAATTTCAGGAAATTTAGTTTCTAATTGTTCGAACAATTGATCCGCTAAACTTTTTGTTGCTGCAAATATTAAAACCTTAGTCATGGTTTCGTCCGACGTTAAAAGCAATTCTAATAAATTCACTTTTGTGTTAAAATTCGGTACCGCATAACCAACTTGAATAATATTGTCTAAAGGGGTACCCGTTGGTGCCGCTTCCACCCTCTCTGGATGTGTGAAATAGTCATTCATTAACTTTTCTACTTCGTCGGTAATGGTTGCAGAAAAAAGTAAATTTTGACGTTTAATGGGAAGTAATTCTAAGATATTTGTAATTTGTTTTCTAAATCCTAAGTTTAACATTTCATCCATTTCATCAATGACTAATTTCTTAATCATTTTGGTTTTAATAGCACCATTCATAATTAAGTCAAATAACCTACCTGGAGTGGCCACGAGAACGTCCACCCCTTTTTCAACTTCTATTTGTTGTGTATTAATATTAACGCCTCCAAATACACCTACGGTTACCACGCTCATGTAGGGTGTTAATTTTTTAACCGCTTCCACAACTTGCACTACCAATTCCCTGGTTGGGACTAAAATTAAAATTTGAGGGTCTTTGTTTTTATCAAATTTCCATTGTCTTAAACAGGGTAATAAATAGGCAAATGTTTTACCTGTACCAGTTTGGGCAATACCACAAACATCCCTTCCTGACATCACAATAGGGAAAACCCTATGTTGAATAGTTGTGGGTTGTTTATATCCTAAGTCCTCAATTGCCCTCATTAAAGGGCTGTTTAAATTTAAATCTTCAAAATGCATAGATAGCGAAGATAGTTTATTATTTGTTGAGGCCTTACTACCTCGCTATTATTACCAGAATATAGTATACAATGCAGCTATAATACCAACAATAATAATAGCACCCACCGCAAATACAGGATGAAGTTTAAACATTTTGTTGTCAATTTCTAGTGCTTTAGGTTTAACACCTTTATAATTTTCAAATAAGCTAATTAGTACCATGCCTATGATACAAATTATAAAAACAAAGCCCATTCTATCTATAAATGGGATTTCAAATATTCCTTGTGCATTTGCTTTCGAAAATCCAAATTGTGCAAGAAAAGACAGGTTCATAGAAGCCGGCAAAAATTTGAAAAATAAAGAAAATGCAAATCCCCCAATTGTCGCAAATAATGCAGCATTAGAAGTTGTTTTCTTCCAGAAAAATCCAAGAATAAACATGGCAAAAATTCCAGGACTAACAAAACCAGTATATTCTTGTATATATTGAAATCCACCCTTTTTGTCAATACCCATTAATGGCGCAATAATAACTGCCAAAAGCATCGCAACCACTACGGTAATTTTACCTACCTTAACAAGCGACTGTTCACTTGCTCCTGACTTTAAATGTTTTTTATAAATGTCTAAAGTAAAAATGGTTGATATACTATTTGCTTTACCAGCTAAAGAGGCAACAATTGCTGCAGTTAAGGCAGCAAACGAAAGCCCTTTTAAACCAACTGGTAATAAATTAAGTAATACAGGATATGCTTTATCTGGATTTAGTTCCCCACCTTGCAACATTTCAGTTTGAAAATCGCCTTTTTGGTATAAAACGTAAGCTGCAATTCCAGGAAGTACTACTATAATAGGCATAATTAATTTAATAAAAGCCGCAAACATAATTCCATTTCTTGCTGTCTTTAAATCCGCTCCCAGCGCACGTTGTGTGATATATTGGTTACATCCCCAATAATTTAAATTTACAATCCACATTCCCCCAATAAGAATAGACAATCCTGGCAAGTCCATATAATTGGGGTTTTCTTTATTGAAAATCATATGAAAATGATCACTGGCTTGAGTGGTCATAATATTGAAACCATTAATAACGCCAGTATCTCCAAACTTTTCAGCCACTAAATTTAAAGCAATATAGGTGGTCACTAATCCGCCTAAAACAAGAAAAAATACTTGAATTACATCGGTGTATCCTATTACTTTCATCCCACCAAGGGTAATAAAAATGGCAAAAATAGCAAGCATGTACATACATAAAGTAGTATTAATTCCCGAAATACTATTTATAGCTAAAGCACCTAAATACAAAATAGATGTTAAATTAACGACTACATAAAGTAGCAACCAAAACACAGCCATTATCATTGCAACAGTCCCATTATACCTAGTTAATAAAAACTGAGGCATGGTAT
>CAJATB010000098.1 GCA_903944755.1 uncultured Bacteroidota bacterium | reverse complement strand
TCCAATTTTATACAAAAAATGGATTTGTTGAATTTGATCAACATGTTTTTGTGCTTGGTGATGAAGCACAAACTGATATCATGATGAAATTAACATTAAAATAAAAAAGATGGCCATTACTGTTGACCAATTTATACAAAACGCAAAGCAATGGAAAACCGAAATGGTGCTTTTGAGAAGTATTTTATTATCCTGTAAATTAGTGGAATCCATTAAATGGGGACAACCCTGTTATACAATCAATGATAAAAATATAGTGATCATTGCTGCATTTAAGACACATATTGACTTAGGCTTTTTTAATGGTGTATTATTAAAAGATGCAAAAGGCTTATTAGTGAAGCCGGGCGCCAATACACAGGCTTCGAGACAATTGCGTTTTAAAAGTATAAGCGAAATTGAAAAGTTAAAATCAGTGATTACAAATTATGTGAAAGAGGCGATTAAGAATGAAGTGGATGGAATAAAACCAACATTGGAAAAACCAGAGGCAATTGTTGTAGAAGAATTAGATGCAATATTTAAAAAGAATGCCCCACTTAAAAAAGCATTCAACGCTTTAACGCCAGGTAGACAAAGGGCTTACTTAATTTACTTTTCTGGTGCCAAGCAATCCGAAACAAGGATCGCAAGAATTGAAAAACATACTGCAGGGATATTAGCAGGAAGAGGAATCAACGATTGTACTTGTGGGCTTTCTAAAAAAATGCCCTACTGCGATGGGTCACATAATCAACTGAATCTAAAAAAATAATAAGAATTCTTTCAATTATTTACTTATCATTCAACCCAATCCCAAATCCAAACATGGCTGCTACTAAAGCTAGGTGAATGATTAAGACAGCTTTTTGCCAAATTGGTCTGTCGTTCCATTTTTGATCTGGATTGAATGGATCAAATGCTAAACCAATACCCAAAGAGGCTGCAGCTTGCATATAGTCTTTAGAAACAACTGCTTGGAATAAACCTAATAATAAAAATCCGATGTAGAGGTACTTGCTGAAAGGTGCGTTCATTTTTAATTACATTTAATATAGATCAAAATTATAAAGAAATTGTGTATTTAGAAAGTTTTCTATTAGTAAACTAATTATCTTTAAATATTATTACCCGAAGAACACTATTAGAATATGGAATTGAAAATTATTAAGACAAAAAAACAATATAAGCAATACCTTGATTGGGTAGATGTTCAGTTTGAGCATAAGGTAAAATCGACTACTCCACAAGGCGAAAAGCTACAAGTAGCCCTTCTATTAATTAAACAATATGAAGATACCAACTACCCCATTCCACTTCCAGATCCTATTGATGCAATTAAAGTAAAGATGAACGAATTAGGATTGAAGAATAAGGACCTTGTTGGTAAGGTAGGCAGTAAAGGATATGTATCTTCTTTACTCAACAAAAAGAAGCCATTAACCCTGGAGTTAGCTAAGTTGTTTCATCAAGAACTAAGTATTCCTGCTGAGGTGTTTTTGTCCTAAGGTTATTAATTTTAATTATCTTTATATAAATAATGAATCCTATGAAAAGAGCTTTTGTTG
>CAJATB010000097.1 GCA_903944755.1 uncultured Bacteroidota bacterium | reverse complement strand
TACTCAATGCGGACATTCAAAAAGTGAACGCTTTAAAAGAAGCACTAAAAATACATCCTATTTTATGTGAACTTCTAGTACAAAGAGGTATTGATACCTTTGATGCAGCAAAAAAATTCTTCCGCCCCAGCCTTAGCGACTTACATGACCCCTGGTTAATGAAGGATATGAAAAAGGCGGTTGACAGAATTGCCGAAGCTATTAATGCCTCCAAAAAAATATTGGTATTTGGCGACTATGATGTAGATGGGACAACTTCGGTAGCAACACTTTACCAGTTCCTAAAACAGCTATCCATTAATGTTGATTACTACATTCCTCACCGCTATAAAGAAGGTTATGGTATTTCAAAAATAGGTATCGATTTTGCTAAAGAAACAGGGGTCGATTTAATCATATCAGTTGATTGTGGCATTAAATCAACCGACTTAATTGCTTATGCAAAAGAATTAGGTATTGATTTTATAATTTGCGATCATCATTTGCCTGATGCTATATTGCCACCTGCGGTTGCAATATTAAATGCGAAGCAAATTGATTGCACTTATCCCTATAAGGAGCTTTGCGGATGTGGTGTAGTGTTTAAGCTAATCACCGCAGTTGCACAACGATACAATTTACCTGACAGTTCCTATTTAGGCTATTTGGATTTAGTAGCAACTGCAATTGCAGCAGATATTGTTCCCATTACAGACGAGAATAGAACCCTGGCATTCTTTGGACTACAACAGGTAAACCAATCACCCTGCCCAGGTTTATTAGCTTTAATGGAATTAGCCAAGCAAACTACACCAATGCGTATTAGTAATTTGGTGTTTGCAGTGGCACCAAGGATAAATGCAGCAGGAAGAATGGACGATGCAAAAAAGGCCGTGCAATTATTTATTGAAAAAGAATATTCAAATGCATTAGCAATAGCCTCCTTGTTACAACAGGACAATTTAGACAGAAGAGAAGCCGATACCAGCATTACAGAAGAAGCATTAGCTGAAATTGAAAACGACCCAAATCACAGTACTAAAAAATCGTCGGTGGTTTTTCAAGCGCATTGGCATAAGGGAGTAGTAGGTATAGTTGCAAGTAGGTTAATTGAAAAGCATTACAAACCAACTATTGTGCTTACTCAAAGCGGTGATGTCATTGCAGGAAGTGCAAGAAGTGTAATAGGCTTTAACTTATACGAGGCGTTGCATGCCTGTCGAGAACACTTACTTGGATATGGTGGTCACTTCGCTGCAGCCGGTATGACGCTTTCACTAGACAAGTTGGAGCATTTCAAGTTGGCGTTTGAAAACGCAGTAGCAGAAAGAATTACGGAAGCTCAATTGACTCCAGAAATTTTAATAAATGCTGTATTGCCTTTGGATAATATTAATATGAATTTCTTCCAAATAATTACTCAAATGGAACCATTTGGGCCAGACAATATGCGTCCTATTTTTATAGCAAAGGGCGTAATGGATACCGGATATAGCAAGTTGGTAAAGGAAGCGCATATTAGCTTTAATGTAACGCAAGGCAATAACAGCGTGAGGGGTATTGGATATAACATGCCCGAACATATTCATATTGTTAAATCGGGGCAGCCCTTTGATATAGTTTTTCAACTACAATTAAATGAATGGCAAGGAAATCAGTCAGTACAAATGCAAATCATAGATGTAAAAGCAACTTACTAAAAGTAGCTACTTTTGGTAAACTGTTTCAAATATAGCCACTATCAAACTAACTAAAATGAGCCCGATACAATATCGAGCTCATTACTTTAAAACTTAATTATTTACTTTTCTAAATTTAGCACCCAGCCCAACACATGCTTTGTTTAGTAAAATTTAGTTGGGGATTACTTTAGCAAATCAACACTTCTATTTATAAAGTTGGTTAACTCCGCGCCATTCAACAAACCTTGAGAAAGCAACGCCAAGTCAGCCAAATTACGTGCTTGTTTTTGTTGCTTATCTACATCCGCTTCTTTTAATAAAGTTTGATAAATAGGATGGTTCCCGTTAACGGTTAAATGCACTTCGTCTGGCATTTGAGCATAAAAGGCAGTCATTCCTCCCCCACTCATGCTCGCCATGTCTTTCATCCTACGCATGAATTCAGGGCGTGTTGCAATCACTGGTGCTGTATCCTGACCAAGCCCTTTTACTTCCACTGTTAAAGTAATTTCAGGTACTTGAAATTCAAATAATTTTTTAGCCTGTTCCACCTCTGCGGCAGATAAAACAGAATCAACATTTTCTTGCTTGTCAATTAAATTATCAACTACATCCGCATCTACACGTACAAACTGCACACCCTCCCATTTCATTTCAACATTATTAATAAAAGCAGCATCAACCATTGTTTCTAATTTCACTACTTTGTAGCCTTTCCCTACGGCAGCCTGTATGAAAGCATCTTGCTGGACAGGATTAGTTGTGTATAGTAACACTTGCTTACCTTCTTTGTTCTTTTGGTTTGCTTCTGTAGCCGTTTTGTATTCATCCAAAGTATAGAAAGTGCCTTTGCTAGCAGCATCCTCCAAAATCAAAAACTTGTTACCTTTTTCTAGGAATTTATCATCGGTGATCATACCATACTTCACAAACAAACCTAAACTTTCCCATTTATCTTCAAACGATTTACGATCATTGTTGAAAATTTCTTCTAATTTATCAGCGACTTTCTTAGTAATGTGGGCATTTATTTTTTTCACATTAGGGTCCCCTTGTAAATAGCTACGACTAACATTTAAAGGAATATCTGGACTATCAATAACACCGTGTAATAACATTAAAAATTCTGGTACAATATCTTTTACTTCATCTGTTACAAACACTTGGTTACAATACAATTGAATTTTATCTTTTTGTATTTCAAAACTTTGCTTGATTTTTGGAAAATACAAGATACCCGTTAGGTTGAACGGATAGTCCACATTCAGGTGAATCCAAAACAAAGGTGTTTCTCCAAACGGATACAATTCTTTATAAAAATTTTCGTAATCCTCTTTAGTCAATTCAGCTGGCTTACGCACCCACAAAGGGTTTGTGTTATTAATTGATTTTTCCGCTACGGCTTCTTCCCCTTCTTTAGGTGCAGCTACATCAGCATGCGCGTCTTTAAAATAAATAGCTACTGGCAAGAATTTACAAAAGCGTTCTAACACCGATTTCGTTCTGTGTGCATCTAAAAATTCTGCACTTTCTTCGTTAATATGTAAAACTATTTTGGTTCCTCTCTCACTATAATCTACTTCGTATAACTCATATTCGGTACTGCCATCGCAACTCCAAAAAACACCCGGAGCCCCTGTGTGACTTTTACTATAAATGTCAACTTTCTCGCTCACCATAAACGCACTATAAAAACCTAAACCAAAGTGACCAATTATGCTAGCATCCTTGTATTTGTTTACAAATTCTTCTGCACCGCTGAATGCCACCTGGTTAATATACTTATCTAATTCTTCTGCAGACATCCCCACTCCATTATCAGTAATAGTAATAGTCTTTTCCTTCGCGTCCACAACCACATCAACTCTTAGTTGCCCAAGGTCGCCTTTAGCTTCTCCTTTGCCTGCTAAGGTTTTTAATTTCTGAGACGCATCCACTGCATTACTCACCAATTCACGAATAAAAATCTCATGGTCGCTATAAAGGAACTTCTTTATGATTGGAAAGATGTTCTCCGTTGAGACGCGTATTTGTCCTTTTTTCATATATCTGTCTTTTAGGAATACTATAGCAAAGTCAATACCAAAAAAAGTTTGCTGACAAGCTGTCAAGCTATAGGCCTATTATGGAGTTTTTTGCAGCCAAGCTGCCCCTGTACAGCGCCTCCCGTTTAACAAAATGTCACTTGGGTCTCTTATTAGTATTTGTTTCTCGTAATTATACACCGAATAAACACCTACAATATCCCCATTACCCCCGGGTGTTTTTTCGCCTGCGAAATCGGCGTAGCCGCTAGTCCTTAAGTAAATAGTGCCTCCTGCACAAAACTTTATACTCCTACTAGCACCTGTTTTATTTTTTTTATCCGCAAAAGTTTGGGCTGTATCGGTAGCCGAAAATTCAACGTTGGATATCCTTATTAACCTGCCTTGTAAACTATCACCTAAGCTTTTAGCACTCACCAAAAGTGGTACAACTGGATAGTCGTCTTTCAAGACAGTAATGAATTTCGGAAACAACGGAACGGGTATGCCTGATGAAACCAAAGTGCCATCGGTAGTGTCCACCGAAGCCGCCAACTGAAGCATTCTTCGATAATCAGTAAGTATTAAATTTTGAATACGGACACGGACAAGCGTGCCAACTGGATAGTTTTGATACAAGGAAGTGCCGTCCATTAATATTATAATACCTCCCGTACTATCCTGAATAAAAAGCGATTTGTATACATTATCGTGTTCGTCATTGGCGACTACCACCCCTTCAATAGCAAAGGCTTTTGCAATCACTTCCACACTTCCATTTATATGCCATTTTCGCATCGTTTTTATAGAAACCATCGTGTCTGATGAAGCCTGCTCTATAGGTTTTGCATATGCCGATTGTTTTAAACAAGCTATCGAAAAAAGCGAGTAAGTAACAAGTGACAAAATAGTAATTGATTTGATAGTTGATTTTCTTTTCATAATTTTTTATTGAATAGTTAATTGAAGTCCAAGTGAATAAGTAGTTCCTTGGTCATATATATATTTGGGTGCGTATTTTTGATTGTTAAAGTGCTTGTAGTCGAACCTTGATTGTTCAAATGCTAACACAGGAACCAATGTGTTTAATATATTTCTTGCACTTATACTTGTTCGCCATAAATAGGCATGATTCAATGATTTAAAAAAAAAGGTTTTTGATAAATAACCATTTAAATTAAATTGATTTGCTAATAAATTAGGGGCAGTAATTTCCTGCCACTGATATGCTGATGCACTTCGTTCCACTGCATTAGACCTTCTAAATAAATCATGATTCATAAACCTATTACTAGCATACACCCCCGAAAGGCTCAATGAAAAATTAAAATCAGGTTGGTATTGAATTGAAAAAGAATGTATCAATTCTGGACTTGTTGACGCAGGCATGTTTTTAATATAAAGCAAGCCCGATTCAACCTTATATAAATCATTCACTAATAAAATATCATACAAGGGATTGTTTGAAATTCTATATTTTCCCCATGTGGAAGCCAACTCCAATTGAACAAGACTACCTATTTTTGTTTCCATTGATATTTCTACTCCCTTATACACACTATGTATTTGGCCTACAATTCCATAAACAAAAGAATTATAATTGTCGTGGTAAAACATTTTCTTTTCAACACTATTCTTCACTTGTTTCCAATAAGCGCTCATCTCTATTTTCAAATTGACCCCTCTATAAAACAAAGACAAATCAACCCCCTGATGCAGTGCTGGCAGTAAAAATGGCGACTGGAATGCATGCATGCTTGGGCTTAAATAAATAGCCCCGGCATTAGGCGACTCCCAGTGATTAAATAAAATAGAGCGTAAATAATACCTGCCCGAAATCTTGTACACGAATTGCCCTTTAAACCCGAGCGAGGGGAATTGGCTGGTTTCAGACGCGCCCAATGACGCATTTTGAAATAAACCGTTTTTATTAAACCCATTTCTTGACACTATATCTTGTGCAAAATGAAAGCCAATGGAAGACTCTACAATAGGGCCTGTTTTTATTATTTGCAACCAATATTTCGCCTGAATGGACGTAAGTGAATAATTAGCGCCCCAGTTTTCTCCCTCTTTAATTTTTTTGTCGGGATTAACTATATCGTTTTGAAAATTATTAGCAATACCATCATCATTAACCCAGCCATTGTAATTATAAAAAAAGGCTCCTCCTAAAAGGTTTTCGATTTTATTAAAATAATGAATCCTATCTCTGGCCAACTCTACCCCTATGTCTGCTTTCCAATATTCGCTTATGAAATATTGAAAACGAGTCGACGCTCTTAATAAAAGCAATTCAGCAACTTGCGCATTTATAATATAAAAAGAACGACGTTGTTCGTTCGCTTGATTTACTTTTTCTAATGCATCAAAATTTACCTGCAAGGCTGATGGATGTTGATCGAAATAACTTACTAACTGCTGTCTTAAACTGGCATCTTTCGCATAACTGGGCAAGTAACGATAGTAGTCAGGCCTTGGGTCGAACGCATTTGTCCAATCTAAACTTGACTGCTTTTGAAAGCCTGCCACTATACCTACTGCGCTATTAAGCAATGCGCGTTCACTCCATTTCTTTTCATGTCTTATTGAAAACTGTGGAGCACCTGTGTATTTGCTATTGGGATAAATCGGCTTCCCTTTATACCAACCCCAACTTGGATTATAATTCCTTTGCTTAGCTAATTCATAAGCCTCTTTTACCGACGGGGAAACTTTTCCCTGACTATTTATATCTAATAAAAAAGTGAAGCCAATTTTTTGCCCAGGGTTAAAGAATTTATCAACACTAATTAATGCGCCTCTTACCTGCTTATACCCATTCGGAAGCATGCCAATAGGTGTTTCTTGCATTATCAAATTTGAATTCAAAAACCAATTATGTTTTAATTTGCCTGTGCTATACTGGAGATGTGATTCATGTACATAACTGCTGTTAGAAAATCCAGTGCCAATTATAAAAGCTTTTTTAAATAGTGCCGCATTGGAGCTAAAAAATTGAGTACTCCCTGCATTTCCATATCCTGAGGAAGTTAATTCATCATGTAGGACATTCCCATCCTGACGAAAAGATTTATACAGTCCCGCGTAAGAGAACCCGCTATTCCAACCGCTTAAATTAGACTGCCAATTAATACCATCCATAAATACGCTCTTGCTATTTTGTTCACCTCTAAGTGTCCAACTAAATACAAATCCATTAAACTGCGACATCCTATTTATAACCGCAGTGTTGGCACTCAATAAAGTGGGAATCCAGTTGATACCATTCGAACTTTCATTCCTTGAAAATGCAATAGGCAATGGGTCATCTTGCGCATTTAAAACATAAGTGATACCTAATGAAAACAATAATAACAACAAACGAAATAGGATAGTCATAAAAATTGGCAGTTGTGAGGGCCAAATATGATTCATAAAACAAGTCCATTAGATGCGGTAAATACGCAAAATTCATTTCCATAAAAAACCTATTCTCGATAAATTAAAAAATAGAAAATAATGCAAATTAAAAATAGACTTTTGATTGTATTGACTTTAACAACTGTGTTTTGTACAAATAAAGCCAATTGCCAAAAAAATATAATTGGTTTTTATAATTGCGAAAATTTTTACGACACCACTAATCAAGTGAACGTATCAGACGAGGACTTTTTACCAGGAAGTGTAAAGAGTTATAATCAAAAAGCTTACGCCTCAAAGTCTAAAAACCTAGCTAGGGTATTATACGCATTGGGAAATATAGAAAACGCAGGCGGGATAGCACTACTGGGGGTTGTAGAAGTTGAAAATAAAATGGTATTAACAAAATTATTAGCAGAACCGTTAATTAAAAAGTACCAGTACAAATATTTACATTTTGATTCTAAGGACCTAAGAGGAATTGACGTGGCACTCGTCTATAACCCGTTAAAATTTAAACCTTACCAATATCGTCCATATTCCCTAACTGACGACACTCATTTTAAAGACTATGCTACAAGAGATATTTTATATGTATCCGGCAAATTGGAAAACGAATGGGTCCATATATTAGTAAACCATTGGCCAAGCCGTCGAGGGGGCGAAAAGGCATCCATGCCAAAGCGACTTTGGGCTGCAAATGTTTGCAAAAGAATTATAGACAGCGTTGGAAAAACAAATCCAAAAGCAAAATGGATAGTAATGGGGGATTTTAATGACAACCCAACGGATAAGAGTATTAAGTCGTTAGGACTGTATAACCCGTTTATCCTTCCTTTTCGTAAAGGAATGGGGACATTAGCCTATAACGACAGCTGGAACCTTTTCGACCAAATATTAATAAGTCCAAATTGGACAAATGAATCTAGAAAAGAAAAGGGGATAAAAGCCGAATCAGGTATAACTAATTGTAAAACAGTTATTTACAAAAACAACGACATGATTGAAACCCAAGGGCGCTATAAAGGTTATCCAAAAAGGACATACAATGGAAACCATCTTAGGGGAGGCTACAGCGACCATTTCCCTGTAGCACTTATTTTTAGCCTAAAAAATGAAAAAAATGACCTAAAATAACCTACCTTCGCACTCCCAAATCTGTTTTGGCAGATTCATCCCGAGTAATCGGGGTGTCCACTGGGAAAAACCAATTATTTAACCAAAAAATTCAAGTAATGAACAATTACGAATTAATGGTGATTTTTACACCGGTATTATCTGAAGATGATTTCAAATCAACTCAGAAAAAATACCAAGACTTCATCAAAGAAAATGGTGGAGATACTGTAGCCTCAAATCCTTGGGGTTTAAAATCACTAGCTTATCCTATCGATAAGAAAACTACTGGTATCTACTGGATACTAGAATTCACTGGCCCTGCAACAATCAATGAGAAATTGAAAATTCAATTTTTACGTGACGAGCAAATTATGCGCCACATGATTACTAAACTTGACAAGAACGCAGTTGAGTATAACCATATTAAGAGAAACGGC
>CAJATB010000096.1 GCA_903944755.1 uncultured Bacteroidota bacterium | reverse complement strand
CGGCTTTATTTTTTTGTTTGCCTGCAATCACCTCTTCAACAGTATAATGAAAAGGAATCATTGGGTCTGTTGCAGGATTCCACAATTCATTATCAATTCCATTTAAAATACCCAAGCATTTATTTTGCTCATATTCAAACAAAGTTTCTAGCCCATTTGATTGATGCGTAAGCTGGAGCATATAGGTTTTACTAACAGTTGTAACCTTATCAGCACACTTTATACCAGTGGCTAGTGAATTTACACAATCGCCCCATTCTAATAAACCTTTTTTCCATAAATCCCATTTAGGTAAAAGCGCTGTTTTGTCCCATCCCATTGAACCATGGTATTGCGCATTATGAATAGTTAGTACTGTTTTAATATTTTGCAGCTTTTGGTAATCATAGCAATGTTTCATCATAAAAGGGACTAGTGCCGCCTGATGGTCGTGACAGTGTATTAAATCAGGCAGCTGCTCCCAATGTGCTACCCAATCCACAACAGCTATTTGGTACCCAATGAATCGATCGGTGTCGTCGGGGTAACCATATATTTTGGGCCTATCCAGCAGGCCAAGGATATCCACTAGGTAAAGTTCATAGCCTAGTTTACCTGTTTTTTCTTTAATAATTGTGTAATCAAAAACCCAAGTGCCTAAACGTGAACTGCCTTTAAATTGAACCTCCCATTCATTGTTTAGCAGAAAAGGAGTTTTGTACATGGGCATTATTACCATTGCATTGTCCCCCATGTTATTTTGGTATTTTGGTAAAGCACCAACCACATCTCCAAGGCCTCCGGCTTTCGCCATTGGATAGCATTCCGCACTTAAATGTACTATAACCATCGTCGCAATGAAATTTGATTAAATTTACTTAATACTATTTAGAATTCAATCAACTATTTTATTGATTTACAGAACAATTTAAGTATTTTAGATCTCGTTTTAACGTTAAACCAAAGATAGCCATGAGCCAAACTAAACAACCTACAAATACTGGTGCCCTAACCACACTTATTGTAGTTTTCTTTTTCTGGGGATTTATTGCAGCTGGAAACAGTGTTTTTATTCCTTTTTGTAAAAATTATTTTGGATTAGACCAATTCCAAAGCCAGTTAATTGACTTCGCATTTTATTTAGCCTACTATATCGGTGCATTAGGCTTATTCGCCTATGGTGCATTTGGAGGCAAGGACCTTGTTGGAAAATGGGGGTATAAAAAGAGTATTGTCTATGGATTATTATTTTCAGCACTAGGAGCAGCTGCTATGATTATTGCTGTTAATGGCAACACTTTTGCAGGTATGCTAGTAGGTTTGTTTATTGTTGCATTAGGTTTTTCACTTCAACAAACTGCCGCACAGCCATTTGCTATTTCTTTAGGAGACCCTTCTACAGGAACTAGTCGTGTTAGTTTAGGAGGTGGGATTAACTCCTTCGGAACTTCTATTGGGCCAATAGTAGTTGCTTTTGCCTTGTTTGGAACAGCTGCTGCAATCACCGATGATCAAATTAAAACATTAAGCCTTAGTAAGGT
>CAJATB010000095.1 GCA_903944755.1 uncultured Bacteroidota bacterium | reverse complement strand
GCTGCGACAGTGATGGATTTGTTAACTGCCATACAACCTGATGCGGTATTATTTTTAGGAAAATGTGGTGGATTAAAAAGAAGAAACAAATTAGGAGATTTAATATTACCTATTGCGGCAATAAGAGGGGAAGGTACTTCCAATGACTATTTCCCACCTGAAGTTCCGGCTATGCCAGCCTTCGCACTACAAAAGGCAATTTCTACTACCATTCGAGATAATAATGTGGATTATTGGACGGGCACCGTGTACACTACCAACCGACGTGTTTGGGAGCACGATGACGAATTCAAAGACTACCTAACAAAAGTAAGGGCTTACGCCATTGATATGGAAACAGCTACCATTTTTACGGTTGGTTTTTATAATAAAATTCCAACAGGAGCCCTTTTATTAGTGAGTGATTCCCCTATGGTACCAGAGGGCGTTAAAACAGAAGCAAGTGATTCCTTAGTTACTGCAGAATTTGTTGAACGTCATTTGAAAATAGGCATTGAATCCTTAAAGCAATTAATTAATAACGGACAAACAGTACGTCACTTAAAGTTTTAATGTGCTTGTTTCATTATTTTACTAGTAGGCTCTTTTAAAACTTTTCCTTTTTTAGTTTTATTGTACTCGTATCCTAATTAGAATTTTATTCTTTCCATAGGTGCGGGAAAAGGATATAGGCTAGTGCGATAATCATCACATCAAAGCCCACCAACATAGCGGCCAGTTCCGGCAAGCCATTTTGTACGATATCTGAAAACGCGATATTAGCAATTTTCATTAATAACATTAACTGAGGAATAATTAATGGGAAACCAAGTATGGCCATTATCGCAGATGGCTGCTGCGCCTTAGCTGCAATAGCAGCAAGAAAACTAAACACCAAACTAAGGCTAATGCCACCAAGGCAACTAATGCCAAAAAACAGCAAACTATGTTGTAAAGGATTTCCTAATAATACAGTGAATAGGAGCAAGCTTAATCCACTCATAAGTATCATTAAAATGCCATTGTAAATAAGTTTGGAAAATATAAAATTTATGGGGCTTGTAATGGTATAAAAATATAACATACGTCCTTTCCCTTCTTGAATAAAACTTCTTGCTACTGCGTTAATACAAATGAATAACAATATGACCCAAAATAAACCATTCCATACTTCGTCCTCGGGTTGTCCCATGGTCAAGTAAATCACGAAAGTAGTGGAAGCAATATATAATAACACGCCAAAAAAAGTGTACTGCTGTCTAAATTCCAACAGTATGTCTTTTTTTAAAAGGGTATATATAGTTTGCAGTTGTTTATTCATGTTACTTACTTGCGCAGATTCTACATCTTGGTTCGTAATTATTTGTTTCCCCTAGCACAACTGTACCTGCCTCGTCACTTGTTCTATAGGAAATATTAGCAAGGTGGCCACATTTAACACAAATAGCATGGAGCTTTGTAATAAAATCGGCTACAGCTAGTAACTGAGGCATTGGGCCAAATGGTTTGCCAAGGTAGTCCATGTCCAAGCCAGCAACAATCACTCTTTTTCCTTGCATTACTAACGCTTCACAAACTTCTACTATACCTTCATCAAAAAATTGAGCTTCGTCAATACCTACCACATCTGCTTCCTTAGCTAATTCCATGATTGTAATCGCTTTATCTACAGCAGTGGCATCTACTGCGTTGGAATCATGGCTTACCACGTTCTTATTGTGATAGCGTGTATCAACGGCAGGTTTGTATATTTCCACTTTTAGGTGAGCAATTTTGGCTCTTTTTAGCCTTCTAATAAGTTCTTCTGTTTTACCACTAAACATACTTCCGCAAACCACTTCAATCCATCCTCTTCTTTCGCCCGTTAAATTCTGCTCAATAAACATAACAATAATTAATTTTATTCGTTCTAATAAGATAGGGTCCTATTATCCCTCAAAAGTAAACATTCCATGCAAAGAGTTGAAGCATTAGTGCAAAAATTAAATAGTCAATTGGCCCAAAAGGCAGAAAAAGCCAGTTTAAAACAAACTGTACTTGAAATATTGACCGTGTTAGAAGAGACGAATGACTTTACTGTTTTGCCCAATAGCATTTCAGTGCTAATGCCTTTTCAAACCGAAGTGGAGCCTAAAATAGAAGAACAGGCGCCTGAATTGGTAATAATGGAAAAAACAGAAGTTAAGGACCATATTACTTTGGAGCCTATTAAAAATTTGGCTGCTGCAATCGGGATTAATGACAAATTTTTATTTATCGAAACCTTGTTCTTGGGGGATGAAAAAGCGTTTGAAGAAAGTATAAAGACGATTAATGCTTTTAAAATTTTTCAGGAAGCTCAATTCTGGATTAAGCAAGAGTTAAGAATTAAAAATAATTGGGACGAAGCATCGCCCATTGTGCACCAATTTGATCAATTAGTTAAGAGGCGTTTTTCTTGAATATAACTAATTGTTTTTTCAGTTGCCCCCGCATTATTCAATATAAATTGTGCAGCGTTGTGGCTTGCATTATTATAAGCAATGGTATTGTTCAAAAGGTAGTTTAGGATATAATTTAATCCCGCTTCATTATTTACAGAAAAGCCACCACCTGCATTTCTTAGTCCTACCGCTTCTCTAAATTTTTTATCTTCTTTCCCCCATATTACAGGCCTTCCAAATACAGCAGGTTCAAGTACATTGTGTACGCCATCCTTCCCAAATCCGCCACCTACATAGCTAATATAAGCATATTGGTACAAGTTTCTTAGCATACCTATGCGGTCAATAATTAATATGACAGGTTTGTCATATTGTGTAACTGTGTTTTCGAATTCTGAAAAGGTGATAGCACCAGGGAATGTTTTTTTTACTGCTTTAATAGAAGCCTCGTTTACATGATGTGGTACAATTATCCAGTTATGTGTGTTTATTTCGTTTACTGTTTTAGCTAATATTTCATGGTCATTTTCCCATGTACTCCCAGCAATAATATTTTTAAAATTATTTATTCTTGTTATCCAATCAAAATGTTTAATTTCTTTTGAAGTGTTTATAACTCGGTCAAATCGGGTGTCGCCCGTTATGCTTATATCCGTTTCTTTTAATAAGGGAGTTATTAACTTATAAGAGGCAGGGTCTTGTACTAAAATACAAGTAAAAAGAGAAAGTATTT
>CAJATB010000094.1 GCA_903944755.1 uncultured Bacteroidota bacterium | reverse complement strand
TTCGCAAACATCTTCATGATACGAGAGATACGCTCATTCTTACCACTACGTACGTTTCTAACATAAGAACCCGCATCTAAGTGACCAGAATAACATCTGAAGAACGCTAGACGTCCTACGAAAGGATCTGTCATAATTTTGAAAGCCAATGCAGCAAATGGTTCTTTTGCATTTGGTTTACGATAAACTTTTTCTCCTGTATCAGGATCAGTTCCTTCTGTATCGTCAACATCTACTGGTGAAGGTAGGTAACGACATACCGCATCTAATGCTGTTTGAACTCCTTTGTTTTTGAAAGAAGAACCACACATCATTGGAACGATACTTAAATCGATACAAGCTTTACGAATTGCTTCATGTACTTCATCTTCCGAAATTGAATCTGGATTTTCGAAGAATTTTTCCATTAATTTATCGTCATATTCTGCAACAGCTTCAATTAATTGAGCTCTCCAGAAATCAACATCTTCTTTCATATCTGCAGGAACAGGAATTTCAGAATAAGTCATTCCTTCCGTTGCATCATCCCAAATAATTCCTTTCATTTTAATTAAATCCACTACTCCTTTGAAACCATCTTCCGCACCAATAGGTAACTGTAAAGGCACCGCTTTTGCACCTAGCATTTCTCTAACTTGGTTTACTACCATTAAGAAATCTGCACCAGCACGGTCCATTTTATTTACAAAACCAATACGTGGAACTTTGTAACGGTTTGCTTGACGCCATACTGTTTCTGATTGTGGTTCAACACCATCAACCGCTGAAAACAAAGCGATCAAACCATCCAATACACGCATTGAACGTTCTACCTCTACCGTAAAGTCAACGTGACCTGGAGTATCGATAATATTGAAATAATAATCTTGTGTGTTAGCATCTTTTTTACCCAATGTTGTTGGGAATTGCCACTGACAACTTACAGCTGCAGAAGTAATTGTGATACCTCTTTCTTTCTCTTGCTCCATCCAGTCAGTGGTAGCACCACCATCATGTACTTCACCAATTTTGTGAATCATACCAGTATAACGCAAGATACGCTCAGTGGTAGTAGTCTTACCCGCATCAATGTGCGCAGCAATACCAAAGTTTCTTTGTAGTTTCAAGTCCGCCATAAAAGGGTTGTTTGTTTTTTAAATTCGCTGGAAAATAGCTGATCTTAAATGCATTTTTCCGAGGCGCAAAGTTAATGATATTAGTAATTGAAAGGACCATTATCGAATTATTTTTCTTAAAGTCTCCTAATAATTCTTACTTCTGCCCTACAAGCCCCCTAAAGGGCAACAAAAAACCCCAACAAAGAATGTTGAGGTTTATATTTTTAATACCCTTGAGGGGTAATTTGCTCTTGTTAAGGAGTTTACACTTTAAAGTGAGAGAACGCTTTGTTCGCCTCAGCCATACGGTGTGTATCTTCTTTCTTTTTGAATGCTCCACCTTCGCCTTTTGTAGCTGCGATGATTTCATTCGCTAATTTGTCAGCCATAGTTTTACCGTTACGCTCACGGCTAAAACGTACTAACCATTTCATGCTTAAAGAAATTTTACGATCGGCACGAACTTCAGCAGGAATCTGGAAAGTAGCACCACCAATACGGCGGCTACGTACTTCAACAGCTGGAGTTACATTCACTACTGCTTTCTTCCACATTTCGTATCCGTCTTCGCTAGTGAATTTGCTTACTTTTTCCAAAGCATCGTAAAATATGGTTAATGCTGTACTTTTTTTGCCATCCAACATAATGTTGTTAACAAAACGAGTAACCTGAACATCGTTAAAACGAGGATCTGGTGCTAATGGGATTTTTTTAGGTTGTGCTTTACGCATGTCTAATATTAGTTAGTTGTTACTGGATTATTTTTTTGCTTTTTCTCTCTTAGTACCGTATTTAGAACGAGACTGCTTACGGTCTTTAACACCTGCAGTATCTAAACTACCACGAACGATGTGGTAACGTACACCTGGTAAATCCTTCACACGACCACCACGTATTAACACGATACTGTGTTCTTGTAAGTTATGACCTTCACCTGGGATGTAAGCAATGACTTCAATTTTATTAGTCAAACGCACTTTAGCTACTTTACGTAACGCTGAGTTTGGCTTTTTTGGAGTTGTAGTATATACTCTGGTACAAACACCACGGCGCTGAGGACATGCATCCAAAGCTCTTGATTTACTCTTAGCCCTGATGATCTCACGGCCCTTTCTAACTAATTGTTGTATAGTAGGCATTAATTATGCTGTTTTGTTCAATTCGGTTTATAAAAAATTCGGACGGCAAAGGTAATGTTCGTTAACCAAATACCAAAATGTTTATTTGCTAATTTTCAAAAAAATAAACAAAACAATCGATTTGGCCATATTAAAAGCCTAAGAAATAGTTTTTTTAATTAACAATTAACTGATTTTCAATGATTTAGTTATATGTGTACAAGCCAGTTGTGTTTGTCCACAATATTTCCCATGCGGAGGTCATTTAATTCTTTTTTAAGTGCCGGGGCTACTTTTAAGGCATCTACATCAAAATCCATTATATAATCACCATGCGCTAATTTAGATATATAGGAAACGACCGCAGCAGTTCCCACCCCAAATACTTCTTGAAATAACCCTTTTTTATGGGCCTCTACAATTTCTGATACACCCAAATCCCTTTCCTCCACTTCATACCCCATTTCTCTCAGTAAAATGATTGCGCTATTACGTGTCACCCCTTTCAATACAGTGCCTCTATCTATACTCGGTGTAATTACTTTCCCATCCATTACAAACATCACATTCATCATACCCACTTCTTCTACAAATTTATGTTCAATTGCATCGGTCCATAATACCTGATCATACCCTTTTTGCTGAGCTAGTGATACTGGATACAAACTCGCACCATAATTGCCTCCATTCTTAGCAAAACCAACACCACCGGGAGTTGCACGCGTGTACTTTTGTTCGATTAAAATTTTCATTGGAGTGGAATAATAAGTGCCGCTTGGACCCAATATAATCATGAACTTATAAGTTTGCGAAGGACGAACTCCTAAAAAAGGATCAGTTGCGATCATGAATGGTCGAATATATAATGATGCATCCGTACCATTCGGTATCCATTCTTTTTCTAAGGCTACCAATTGATTCATGCCTTCCATAAATAACCAACTTGGAACAGTAGGCATTTGCATTCTTTCTGCAGAAATATTAAAACGAATAAAGTTTTGGTCAGGTCTGAATATTGCAACATCTCCCTTTTCATTCTTGAACGCTTTTATACCTTCAAAAATAGTTTGGCCATAATGCAAGGCAGCCGTAGAAGGATCCAAAGACAAGGGTTCGTATTTTTTTATGACTGCCTTCGTCCACTCGCCGTTAATATAATCCGCTTCCAACATATAGTTGGTAAAATTTTTCCCAAAAGAAAAATTATCCGGATCAAATTTTTTCAACTCCCCTTTTGGGATTTCAATAACAGGAATTTTTTGCGCGCTCATGTTGATATATTTTTAGACAGAATGAATTACAAAGAAACGAAAAAAAGGAAAACTTACAATTGTTATTTTTCTTATTCAAACAATTCGATTAATTTTCCAACCGAATGAAAGCAGAAAGTACAATATTACCAGCAGCCGTTTTGGTTGCTTTATACAAAGATAGTTTGGTCTTGCCTGAAAAGGAAATAAAGTCCCCAGAAGATCCGGAAAAAGTGATGCACACTTTGGCGGGAGAAGCAGTTATAGCAACCACCCCCGTTAACGAAAAAACAAATGAGCAAAAACCTGTCGCGCCAGCCGCTCCCTTAAAATACTTAGGGGACCACCTCAAGCAAATAATGATTATTGTAAAGGACGAAAATGCGGTTCATTTAAATGAAACCGATTTAGGGTTATTGTCGTCCATTTTAAACGCTTGTAAATTAACCCTTGCCGATGTAGCATTAGTGAATTTAGCAAAGCAACCTTTTAGCTTACAAGACCTTTTAGCAACACTCCCTTCTGTTTTAGTAATTTCATTTGAAGTGACAAGTGCTCAATTAAAAATAAAACTACCAACCACCCTATACAAGCAAATTATTTTAGGGGAGACGCATTTATTATTTAGTAATAGTTTAGCTAGTATGCAAGGACCCGAGCAGCATGCTAAAATGGAAAAGTCTAAATTATGGACAGCACTAAAACAGCTTTTTAAATTGTAGTTTTTTTATTTCATTATTTTGTGATCACCCAGTGACTCCCCATAATTTATTACTCATGTATACTTTAATTTTTGCTACGAATAATGCCCATAAAGTGCAAGAAATTCAATCATTGGTTGGCCCCGATTTTAAAATAATTCCGTTAAAAGAAGCAGGTATTGATATTGATATTCCTGAGCCCCATGATAGCTTTCAGGACAATGCATCTGAAAAAGCTAGGACCATTTTTAAAATGACTAAGCAAAATTGTTTTAGCGAGGATACTGGTTTAGAAATTGAAGCATTAAATGGTGCACCAGGCGTAAAAAGCGCAAGGTATGCAGGTGAACATCGTGACTTTCAGGCAAATATTGATAAAGTTTTATTGGAATTAAAACATATTGAAAACAGAAATGCCCAGTTTAGAACAGTAATTTGTTTGATATGGGAGAACAAGGAATATTTTTTTGAAGGTATTTGCACAGGGCATATTGCTACTGAAATGCATGGGGCAAAAGGCTTTGGCTATGACCCTATTTTTATCCCAACCGGATCGGACAAGTGCTTTGCAGAAATGACAATGGTTGAGAAAAATTCCTTTAGTCACAGACAAAAAGCCGTTACTAAATTGTTTGATTTTTTGCGTCATAAATAATGCACCAATAAACCCCACCCACTTTATTGTAATAATGGAGTTGGAGCATTCCAAATTTTCCAACTTTCTTCGGCTTGAATATGCAACATGGCAAGTCCATTTTGCGTACTTGCTCCTTTCGCTGCTCCGTTTTTTAAGAATAAAGTTTCCGCAGGATTGTATATTAAATCATACAAATGATGCTGGGTAGTTATGGCCTCATATGGAATTTCAGGAGCCTGTTGTTCGTTTGGAAACATGCCTAGCGGACTAGTATTTATAATAAGTTTATGTTGTGCAATTATGGTAGGGGTTAATTGCGCATAACTAATTGAAGTAGCACGCTCAGTGTTAATAATACTACCTGAACGGGAAACGAATTGGTAGGGTATAGCTAGCTTCTTGAGTACCCATTCCACAGCTGCAGCTGCCCCCCCTGTTCCTAAAATTAATGCAGCGGTATGCATTGGTTTAAGAAAGGGTAATAATGATTTTTCAAAACCAATCACGTCGGTATTATACCCATATAAAACGCCTTCAAATTTGCGAATACAATTACATGCTTGTATTGCTTGCACTACGCTTGAAGGCTTGTCCAAAAAAGGAATTACTGTTTTTTTGTGAGGGATAGTTACATTCAAACCTTGCAGTTTGGGATTTTCGGCCCAAAGCAATTTAAAGGCATCTATTTGCTCAAGCGGATAATTTTGGTATACAGCATCCATAATATTTTCTTGCAAGAATTTTTCAGTAAAAAAACCTTGTGAAAACGAATGTGATAATGGATATCCAATCAGTCCAAACTTGCGCAAGTTTATTTATTTAAGTATAAATGAAAAGTGTCACCTCTTAATCCTATTCTCATTGATTCCAATGGAATGACTTCAGTAGGGGCAATATTCCCTAAGTTCACATTACAGCCAATTAGTTCCAGGAAATAAAGTTGTTGCGCTTTTTGTGGCGCTTCCCATAATATTTTTTCAGCAGGAATTTTTGTTAAAATTTCTTGTACCAATCCTTCTCTAACCTCGCCCGATCCTCTGTAAATACCTACATTACCAGCTTCTCTGGCTTCCGCAATCACGTAAGTTGACCCGGCATTTAATTCCGCACTCATTAATTCAATCCACTTATAAGGAGGAATAATATGTTCTGCATCCTTGCTGCCCACCTCACTCAATACCGTTGCAAATTTGGAAATCTTTTCAATATAACCACACTTTTCAGTATGTGGTATTTCAATTGAACCATCACTTACTTCAATCATGTTAATGTTATAGTCCTTGCACATAGCAATATAGTCGTCGAATTGATTTCTGATTATGAATGCCTCAAATAAAGTACCTCCAAAGTAAACTGGGATATTATGTGCTTGGTATAATTCTATTTTGTCTCTCAAATTTGGGGTCACAAAGGAAGTACCGAATCCTAATTTTACAATATCGGTATGCCCCTCTGAAACACTTAAAAAATTCTTGGCTTCTCCTAAACTTAGCCCTTTATCCATAACCATGGTTAATCCATTCATTCTAGGCTTGGGAGTTCTTTCTGGTATTTGTGTCAAATTAAAATTCATCATAACTGATTGATTATATGCGGCAAAGGTAATTTAAAAACATTAAGATTTTTTACCCTTCTTATATTGTCCTATTAATTCGACAACTTTAACATCTTGCATTATTTCGGGGTAGAATTTGATAAATTTCTTTAACAGCTTAGCCGATTTGGACAAGGCCATTTCCAATTGCAATAGCCCTTCGGATTGCTTGTTCATCATGAAAAGAATGGCACTTCTGTAAAACACGAAAATGACTTTCCCGTGTGTAGACATGTAGGCTAATTCAGTTTGTTCGAGCGCTGTATCCAATTGATTGTTTTCCACTAAGCATTTTATGAGGTATTCCCAACCTGCTATTTGTTTAGGTTTATTTTTTACCACTAAACTAAAAAACGCAGCAGCTTCTTTAAACTGATCTAAGTTCATATAGCACTCCCCCATCAATATATTATATTCATTTATATGCTTATTGATACTAATTGCATGTTCCAATTGTTTAATCGCTAATTCCCATTGGCTTTCTTGCATATAAGTTGCGGCCATTTTTTGGTATAGTCTACTATCATCTGGATTTAAGTGGGCTGCTTTTTTATAATGAAATCTTGCTTGTGCAAAATTTTTCATTCTGTGATAACAATGTCCAATAGCTTCATAAATCACTTCCTCTGGCCTCGATAGTTCCAACACTTTTTCCAAAGCCTCTATTGCCTCTTTATATTTTCGTAGTCTCAAATAGGCATCTCCCATATTACGATAAGCATAATCAAACTTTTCGTCAATGACAATTGCATATTGATAAGCATCTATAGCTTTCTCGTGTAACTTAAGCCCCTGATAGGCTGCAGCCAAATTAAACCAGGCAAGTGCACAGTAAGGTTCTTTATCAATTATTATTTCATGCAACCTAATACTCTCTTCGTTGCGTCCGTTAAAATCAGTCCAAAAACATATTTTATATAAAGCTTCTTCGTTCGTAGGGTCTTCTTCCAAAATTAATTTTAGACAATCAAATACTTTATCAAATGCTTCATGGTCATCATATACGTCCGCTAATTCAAACAACACTTCAGTTCGTTCAGCACCCGAAAATAAATGCAATGCCTCTTGTAACATTTCAATTGCATGCTGGGGTTGGTCAAGTGCCAAGAAAGCATCTGTTTTTAAAATGAACAAATTCATATCCTTATGGTCGTATAAGGAAGCAGTATCCAATAAATCCAATGCATCTTGGTATTTTCTTGTTGCTAGTAATAAGTCGGCTTTTTTTATCATCAGTAAAGCAGAAAACGGGTATTGCTCCAAAGCCATATTTGCCGCTTCAATAGCTTCATTTATTTCATCACGCTCGTCGAGGTGTTCAATGATTCTTTCAAAGTCGTCCTCCTCAATATAGGCGTTCGCACGCCCATGTTTCAGATTGTGAAATCGCTGCATTAATTCTATTATGTCCCCTCCCTCCTCGTCTTTATGCTGATTGAACATATGCATACATTTGGTTTTTTTGATATAAATAGTTGTTTTTCTATTAATTACGAATAATAAAAGAATCAAAAACTACCA
>CAJATB010000093.1 GCA_903944755.1 uncultured Bacteroidota bacterium | reverse complement strand
CTATTTCAACTACAGCGGAAGAATGTAAAAATCCGCAACGCGATTTACCTAAGGGGATGATTTATTCTTTACTTATTTGCACGGTTTTATATATTTTAATTGCCCTTGTTTTAACAGGAATGGTTAGCTACACTGAATTAAAAGTTGACGATCCATTGGCATTTGTGTTTGAACGTCTAGGACTACATAAAATTGGGTATGTAATTTCGGTAAGTGCTGTTGTAGCTACTACAAGTGTTTTATTAGTATTTCAATTAGGACAACCAAGAATTTGGATGAGCATGAGTAGGGATGGCTTGTTACCTAAAAAGTTTTCAAGTGTACATCCTAAATTTGGAACGCCTGCGTTTGCAACTATTGTGACGGGTATTTTTGTAGGAGTTCCTTCCTTGTTTATGTCTATTAGCCGCATGACTGACCTAACAAGTATTGGCACCTTATTTGCATTTGTATTAGTTTGTTTTGGTGTATTGGTACTGCCAAGGATATCGCCCAAGTTTAAAAGCAAAGGGTTTAGTTTGCCTTATATAAATGGACGTTTTATTATACCAATACTTGCGGCTATTTTTATTTATTTTGGACAGGGTAGAATAGCTACTGCATTTGGAGCTATAGGTAGCGAAAGTTATCAGGAAATTTTATACCTAATATTTGTTTTCATTTTAACCATAGTAGCTGTATTTAGCTTTATACGGCAGTATTCAGTTATCCCTATAGTAGGGGCAATGTGTTGTTTGTATTTAATGATAGAAATCCCTCCAGTGAGTTGGTTGTGGTTTTTTATATGGATGACAATTGGTTTATTTTTGTATTCAATATATGGCCGTAAAAATAGTTTATTGGCTAAATAATTTTTTTCAAAATAAGTTGGACAATGAAGTATCAGGTGGGTGACGAAATATTAGTATTGCATAGCAATGAGGAAGGGCGTATTATTGAAATCATGTCCGATAAAATGGTATTGATTGAAGTGCGTGGCGTTAAGTTCCCAGCCTATATGGATCAAATTGACTTCCCTTATTTTAAGCGGTTTTCTGAAAAAAAATTATTTCCTGCAGCACCTAAGAAAATTTATATTGACCAAATCCCAAAAGAAAAAGTACAAAAAAACGATAGTAAAGAAGACGAAGGCGTTTGGTTAAATATTGTCCCTAAATTTTCATTGGACGACTTTAACGATGAAGTGGTAGAAAGCTTAAAAATTTATATTTCAAACAAGACACGCGTTGGCTATAATTTCGATTACGAGCAATTATTTGCTGGCTATGCCAATTTTGCTTTAGCCTCATCTGTGTCACCATTTACCGATTTTTATTTACACGACATTCCATTTGCTACCGTAAATGATAGCTTGAGTTTCTTTATTGATTTTTCCCTAACGGAACCACACAAGAAAAAAGCCGATCATTTTGAAACGAATGTTAAAATCAAACCTAAACAGTTGTTTCAAAAAATTGAAAGTTTAAAGGAAGAAAGCAAGCCGGTAATAAACTATTCTTTATTTGATGTATATCCCGATAAAGAAGAAGATAATCATATTACCATTGATATATTAAGAAACGCAGGTTACAAAGTGTACGACGTTTCTAAAATTAAAGAACATATTCCTAAGGCCCGTTCGGTTGTGGATTTACATATTGAAAAAATAATTGATCGCCATAGTCATTTAAATAATGCAGAAATTATACAAATTCAATTGGACGAATTTGAAAAGTGGTTTGAACTAGCGCAATTAAATAACCTGCCTTCCATAATTTTCATTCATGGTATTGGCAAGGGTAAATTAAAGACCGAAATTCATGAATTACTTAAGGTTAAGAAAGGCGTAAAAAGCTTTGTGAACCAGTACTCCGATTCATACGGTTATGGCGCCACAGAGGTGTTCTTCCAATAAAGTTGTACATTCGTGTTGACTACAATCCCGAGCTATCGTGGTAAGCAATTGCCAAGGAAAGTCCGGACAGCATAGGGTAACCCACCGGTGAATAGCCGGCGTCCCGATTTATCGGGGCAGAGAAAGTGCCACAGAAAATTACTACCTCGCAAGGGGAAAAGGTGAAAACGTGAGGTAAGAGCTCACGGATAAAGTAAGTAATTACTTTATAGGGTAAACCTTGGGTGCTGTAATGCCACGTAAAGGAACGCTTGAGAGCGACTCGCTCGAGTTCCAGGTAGGCAGCAAGACTCCAATAGTAATGTTGGGGCTAGATAAATGATAGTTTAGAAACAGAATCCGGCTTACGAGGTTTGTAGTTACTTTTAACAAAACAGAGTTCACTTAAAGTAGTGGCTCATTTTTATAATTCAATATTTGATTTTTATATCAAATACTAAACTTGATCATACATGACTATTGAGCAACTTAAGCGTATGAGGGACCAAGTAAGTGTCCTGAGGAGGTTTCTTTGACGTTGATAACCGCCAACAAAAAGTAATTAACGATAAGCAACTATCCTTGTCTCCAGGTTTTTGGGACGACAATACGCGTGCAACGGCCACCATGAAGGAAATTAAGATGAATGAATATTGGATTCATTTATTTAAAGCAGTGGAATTGAGTGTGGAAGATTTTGCCGTATTATTTGAATTTTGGAAAGCAGGTGATGCAACTGAACAAGAAACACAAGATGCTTTTAACAAAGCTGTTGCAGCCATTGAGGAAGCTGAATTTAAAAGTACCCTAAATAAGCCCGAAGACGAGCTCCCAGCCGTTTTGCAAATAAACCCAGGTGCAGGTGGAACAGAAAGCCAAGATTGGGCTGAAATGCTGCTTAGAATGTATACAATGTATGGGGAGAAGCAAGGATGGACCGTGAGTGCCTTAGATTATCAGGAGGGAGACGGAGCTGGTATTAAATCTGCAACCCTTCAATTTGATGGACCATTTGCTTATGGCTTCTTAAAAGCAGAATCGGGGGTACATCGTTTAGTGAGAATTTCCCCTTTTGACAGTAATGCAAGACGCCATACTTCTTTTGCTTCTGTATACGTATATCCCTTAATTGATGATACCATTGAGATTAATGTGAACCCCGCCGATATAGAATGGGAATTTTATAGAAGTGGTGGAAAAGGCGGCCAAAACGTAAATAAGGTTGAAACAGCTGTCCGTTTAAAGCATGGGCCATCTGGTATTATTGTGGAATGCCAACAATCAAGGACACAAGGCGAGAATAGGGAGATAGCAATGAAAATGCTTAAGAGCCGTTTATATGAAGCCGAGATGCGCAATAAACAAGAAGCGCTTAATGCTAATAATGCAACTAAGAAAAAGATAGAGTGGGGTAGTCAAATAAGAAGTTATGTATTCCATCCTTATAAAATGATAAAAGACCATAGAACAGATTATGAAGTAGGAAATGTTGGCCCAGTAATGGATGGCGAAATTGATGGTTTTATAAAAGCTTACTTAATGCTATTAAAAGAAGCAGATTAATTCAATGTGGGAGAAAGTATATCGTATTTACTTTTTGGTCTTACATCCTCTTTCCATTTAAAGCCGCGAATTTTTAAATTTTCTTCCGTAGCCTGATTAATTGGAATAAGCTTACCAACAAGTTGGTTAATGAATAGTACTTTAGCCGGCTCGCTATTATTAAAAGTAATTTCAATTATTTGCGCATTGGAATGGTTAACACCTATGAAATTTTTATTATTATCAAGCGCAAAATAAATATTTTCGGCATTCCCTTTAGTCCTCATTTTAGATAGTTCGCCCTTGTCAAACCAAGCATTTAATTTCACTCCTTTTAGTTGGTTGTAAAATGGGCTTGAGTCTAGTTTATTAATAGCAAATGCATTTTCAAAAACCAATAATTGTTCGGGTTTTTTATCCTTTAGAAATAAATAAATAGTATCCCCCGTAATTTGGTTGTTGCTAGCCCAAATAATTGGGTTAGTGAATAACCTTATAGTAGAATCACTTAAGGAATAAAATAGGCTATCTGCTTTTGCTTGTAAGGAGTCGGAATATATTTTCACATTATGAAAAGCCTCGAAATATTTGTTTAATGTGGTATCTGTAATTATACCAACATTATCCCTGGCTTTTGTAATAGGACGATTCAAGTCACTAACCTTGCCTGAATATAAAGTATCTGCAGTGATATATAAGGTATCGTTATTTTGCTTAATCATTAATATAGGAAGCTCGGTTGCAAGTAAAGTGCCCTTAATCTTATTTGTTTTAATACTATTCGCCATTAAGTCAAAACTCAAACTATCCTTAGACTTATAAATCGCGTCACCTCTAAATTCTCCCAAACCTAAAGAGTCGTCAATTGCCATTTCGTCAGCAATAAAAGTATAAGTACTATCATCAATGGAAGAACGTTCATATAAGTAACCTTTGCGTGTTCCTGTATTATAGTTTCCATTGGTAGTTCGAATAATTCTGGAGCCAGATATTATTTTTGTAGGACTAATAAAATTAGCGAGCTGAGAATAAGTATTGTACTCAAGTGTGTCGGTAATTATTTTATTATCAGGGTCAAGTAAAGTAACTTTTTTTCTAAATATAATATCGCGGGTTACTCCATAGTAAAAACCTTCTGTACTAGTAAGTATCGTTTTGCTTCTTACTACTTTACCCCCATGTTTATAATTACCAATTTTTACCGAAACATCATAGTCAAGTGAATCTGTAGTCAACACACCCTTGCCATCGGTTAACTTCACTTTTTTTCTTAAATAGGCTTTCTTGGTAGCACCTTCGTACCTTAAATATTGAGCATAAGTATGAACACTATCAGCGTCGTTAATATGTATATTACCAAACCCTTCTAGTGAATTAGCCGTGGTATTTAATATAAGGCTATCCCCATATAATAAAGTTTTCCCTTGTCTAATTTTTACATCTCCAGACAAGATTAAATAATTAATACTATCTGTTTTTTTGACATTATATGTTTTAGCAGCAAGAAATTCAATTAATTTGCCCGTACTATCAATAGGGACAGGATTATTTGAAGCAGCAGGGTTATTCTGTGCGTATAAATTCTGCACAGAAAAAACTAGTATCAATATGAATAAATTAAATTTATTCATGAGTAGCTGAATCAGCAAGCGGTTTTACTAAAGGACTAGTTTTGTCTTTCTTCCCAAATACCGAAATATTAATATAACGTTTTGGATGCACTTTTATATCGTCCACTAGTGTATTAATACTTTTAATGGTATTATTTAACTGTGCGTACATTTCTCCGTCATTCATTATTTTGGCAGCAGTACCGTTGCCTGAGTTTATTTTTTTAATAGCAATACTCAATTCGGCTACCGCTTCTTTAATGTGCTGGATGGTTGTATACAAGTCGGCGTCTTTAATTGCTTTTGTAGTACTGTCCAGGTTGTTAATTATAGAAGAAATTTTTTCGTTGTTGTTACTTATATTTTTGGTAATACTATTTACATTGTCGAATGATTTAGCAATAGAACCATTTTGTTTTTCTAACATAGATTCTATAGAAGCAATGGAGCTGTTTAATTTTTCCGTTGTTGTCGCTAAATTAGCTAGGATGGTTTTAAAGTTGTCCTTATTCTGTTCGTTTAATACAGTGTTTAAATTACTCAACACGGTTTCCAAGGAAGTAATTGCTTCGTTTGTTTTCTTGCCTAATGGAGAAAGGGTATTCATTATATCTCCTAATAAACTTGCAGCTGGTGAGGTATGAATAGTATCCCCTGATTTAAAAAATGCAGTCGTGTCACCAAGTACAATATTAATACTATTAGTGCCGAGTGGATTTTCCTGAATTGTTGCAACTGAATTCAATGGAATTTTATAAGGCTCATTTAATTTTATGGCCACTAAAATTTCGGTTAAATGTTGATTTGTGTTTTCAATTTCAAAAACAGCCCCCACTTGGAAACCATTTATAAATACTGGATTTGAAACAATCAAGCCCTTAGTGTCGGCGTATTTTGCGTATAAAAAATTACCTGATTTAAGAATTGTTTTACCTCTTAAAAAATTAAAACCTAATATTATTAAAGTAATTGCAATAATGGTTAAGGCGCCTACTTTTGTTTCATTGGATACTTTCATCTTTATTAAATGCTGCTTGACTGTAAAATTAACTAAAAAAGGGCTAATTAGCTTATTTGCTGTTTGCGTTCGACTTACTCTGGTTTTCCAGTGAGTTTTTGTATCGTAGCACAGCAGTAGTGATAACCTTGCATATTTCATCTTGCCCTTCTTCACTATTTAAGTAGGCTTCGTCTTCAGGGTTAGAAATAAATCCAGTTTCCACCAATACCGCAGGCATTGCGACCGCTTGCAATACCCAAATACCTTTTGGCCTTTGCTTGGCTTCTCTGCTTATCCTACCTGCTTTTTGGAATTCTTCTTCAATTGTCAGCGCAAGGCTAGCAGCCCGTTGAAAATACTGTTTCGTTAATAAACTAGCCATCATGGACCTAGTAGGGTCAGAAGCATTATTCGCTTCTAGTTCTTTAATTTGACTAATTGAAATAGAGTCTAATTTTTCTATTTCTTCATTTACCATTTCATTTGCGGCTTCTTTTTTCTCATCTGACTTACCTACTCCATATATAAAAGTCTCTGTACCCCTTGCTGTGCTTGCGGTATACGTTGTTTTGTAAATAGGGACTTTCCTAGTCACTTTCTTCTTTTTACCTTTCTTTTTAACGGTATAGGTTTTGTTAGTGTACCCAATAATTTCTCTATTTTTTGAAGGTGCAGCCGAGTTGGTATGAATACACACGAATAAGTCACCTTTAGCAGCATTGGCAATTCTAGCCTTTTCAACTACAGAATTATATACATCCGTGGTTCTAGTCATTACCAATTCAACATCTGGCATGGCTTGGCGGAAGTATTCTTCCAATTTTAAAGAAATTGCTAGGGAAATACCGGCTTCGGTCGAAAATTCTCCTTTTGCACCTGGGTCAGTGCCCCCATGTCCAGGATCAATTACGATTCTTTTTATGGTTTTATTTTGGCTTTGAGCATAGGAGTAGGTGGAAAAACTTGTAAAAAAGGCCAATAGGCCTAAAGTAAATGCTAAAATCAGTCTATTTTGCTTCATAATCAGTTCCTTAATGCTGTTTTACTATATTTTTGCACCAGTGATAAATACCGGATACAAAAATAACGTAAAATATAGGCCTTCTATTGTTATTGTTCGAATTTTACTAATATTAACAATAGTTTTATTGACCTCAGTTACCATTGAGGCACAGGTTAAAGCGCGCACATTAACTACTGCCGACACTATACTGCCTAAGAAAACTATCCTTTTAAATAATAACAGGAATCTTAAGGCGGATACTGTTTTACAACCTGACTCTACAGGTTTGCGTTCCTTTAAAATATCAAAAGACAGCATTGACTCCCCGGTATCCTATAATGCTGCTGATTCAGGGGTGATGATAATGGCTACCAAAGAATTCTTTTTATATGGTGATGCCAAGACTGTTTATAAAACTTCTGAATTAGAGGCTGCAAATATTGTTTACGACCAAACAAGTCAGAATATTAGGGCTTATGGTGCTAAGGATACTTCAGGCAATCCAATGAGTAACCCAAAATTCAAAGAAGGCACATTGACTTCGGTAAATGATTCCATTTACTTTAATATGAAGTCGGGAAAGGGGTTGACCAAGAATACGAATTTCCAACAAGGAGAAATTTTCGTGAATGCCACTACCATGAAAAAAGTGAGCAAGGATGATGCATTTGCTTGGAAGGCAAGGTTCACTACTTGTAATTTAGATGAACCACATTTTGCTTTTAGAACAAATAAGTTAAAAATTGTCATGGATAAGTTGGGTGTTTCTGGCCCTGCATTCCCTGAATTTGAAGGAGTGCCAATACCTATTGGTATTCCATTTGGCATATTCCCATTAACAAGAGGAAGACATTCTGGTTTAATGGCACCCGCTTTTTCATCAAGTGAAGATTTTGGATTAGGTTTTGAAGGACTAGGGTATTATAAAATTTTAAGCGACAACGTAGACGCAACCGTTAGGTCAAATATTTATTCTTATGGTGGCTGGAGCTTGAACCTTAATACTAAATATATATTGCGATATAAATACTTGGGTAATTTTAATTTGAGTTTACAAAATTCAAAAATCTTAAATAGAAATACAGCTATTGCTACAGAATTTACAGGTGGCAGGACATTCATGATTAATTGGAGTCATAATATGGACTCTAGAGCCTTGCCAGGGACCACATTCTCGGCAAATGTAAATTTTGGTAGCACTAAATTTAATAAATACTTATTGAATAATCCATTCCAAAATTATCAGAATCAAATTAGTTCTTCTATTAGTTATGGAAAGTCATGGGACAACAAATATAATTTGTCGGTAAATTTAAATCATAGCCAGAATAATAACTTGGGTTTAGTAAACCTTAATTTGCCTAATATTAATTTCAATGCAGTTACTATTTATCCATTCCAAAAACAAGACAGGATAGGTGCTGGGAAATGGTATGAGAAATTAGGTGTAGGATACAATGGAAGCTTTCAAAACAGGCTAGCTTATTATGATTCGGCATTTAGTATGCAAAAATTATTAGACACCATGCAATGGGGAGCTTCGCATAGCATTCCTATTAGCCTTTCTTTGCCTTCCTTAGGACCCATTACTATTACACCTTCTGTATCCTTTGAAGAACAATGGTTCGGCCAACAAAATACAAAAACATGGAATTCAATTACCAATAAAGTAGATACTACTATTGCTCGTGGCTTTTTTCGTGCACCTCATGTAACATTTGGTATAGGAACTGCTTCTAGGATATTTGGTACCTATAAATTTAAAGGGGATTATGTTAAAGCAATTAGACATGAAATTAGGCCAACCATTTCCATGAATTATACGCCCGATTTAGCTTCTTCGTATTATTATACAACACAAGTTGATACTACAGGAAGAAAGTATCGTTTTTCTAAATTTGATGGAACAGGTATGGGTGGAGGTTTTTCTGAAGGAACCTTTGGTGGTATGTCATTTGGAGTGGACAATTTGTTAGAAATGAAAGTAAAGGATAAAGCGGATACAAGCGCCGAAGCTTTTAAAAAAATAAAAATAATTGAAGGTTTTGGATTTAATTCAAATTATAATTTTCTAGCTGATAGTTTTCAATTAGGTAATTTTAATTTTTACGCGCGTACCACTTTGTTCAATAAAATGAATATTACTTCTTCTTTTTCATTAGATCCCTACGCAACAGACAAGCAAGGGTTTAGAGTGAATAAATTAGATATTGACCCTGGTAAATTTAAATTTGGAAATATTACTAATGGCGGCATTTCATTCTCCACTTCTTTTAAAAGTAAATCCAAAAGTAATAAGGAAGGCAAGAAAAACGAAATCCCTATCGACCCTTTCATGACAGCGGACGAACAACAAAGGCAACTGCAATACGCGAAAGCTAATCCTGCTGAATTTACAGACTTTGATATCCCATGGACTTTGACGGTTTCATACTCATTTCAGTTTTCTAGATTAATGAAACCCGACTATTCGGGTTTTACATTGCAGACTTTTTCAAGCATGAATTTTAATGGCGATTTTAGTTTAACACCAAAATGGAAAATTGGTGGCACTGGTTATATTGATGTTGCTAAGGGCAGTATACAACAGATGAGTATGTTTGTGACTAGAGAAATGCACTGTTGGCAGTTGGCTATTAATATCACCCCAATAGGCTTATACAAGTCATTTAGTATTACGGTGAACCCTAAGTCAGGCATTTTACGGGACTTAAAAATAAATAGAAGCCGTACTTTTTCTTCTTCAAGCTACTAAGCGTGTAAACGATTTTAATTATTTTGTAAGTAGTAGTTTGACATTACATCGTATACTTCCTTTTTTAAAATTTCACAAGTTTTTCCTTGAGGGTAAATTGCTGGTAATATATGCATATGTATTTTCCCTGGTGTAAAATACATGACCGGTTTCGCAGGTAAAATTTCTTTTGTATTTAATAAAACTACAGGGATAATAGGTTTATTAGTACTAATTGCCAACTTGAATGCCCCGTCATAAAATGATTTCAAGGGAGCTGCTGTTCGGTTTCTTGTTCCTTCTGGATAAATAAGCATGTCTAAGCCATTGTTCAATACCTGCTTCATTTTATCAAAGCTTTCTTTTCGGCTTTTCTCATTTTTCCTGTCCACAAGTACCGATCCAAATTTGTATATCCATCCAAATAATGGAATATAAGCAAATGTCTTTTTTGCGATTGTTTTGTTAGCCCTAGGTAAAAAAGGGAAACTAATGGGAATATCTATTAAGCTGTTATGGTTACTCACAACAATAGCATTTTCAAGTCCGTCAAATACTTCCTTGCCAGTAACTTTAAATGTGCAACCAGATAAAGTTAAAAATAAGGCCATCCATATTCTTGATACCTGCCTATGCCATTGTGTTTTTTTTGGTTCAGGTAATACAAAGCACAATAAATAAAACCACAAGAAAATAAACATAGTGGAAGCAAAAACAACAAACGCCCAAAAGGCCAATACACGCGCAATAATATTTTTAAATAATTTCATAGAGAATTATAATAGGGGATTAGGGTGTCCAGTCAATTGGATTTTGGTG
>CAJATB010000092.1 GCA_903944755.1 uncultured Bacteroidota bacterium | reverse complement strand
CCCAGCCAATGATCCAAGCGACTAACTCACCCATTGTTACATAAGAGTAGGCATAAGCGCTACCTGCAATAGGGATCATAGCAGCAAATTCTGCATAACATAAGCCTGCAAAAGCACAACCTACAGCAGCAATGATAAAGGATATTGTCACCGCAGGTCCAGCTGCCTGACCGGCTGCTGCAGCTGTTCTTACAAACAAGCCAGCTCCAATAATAGCACCAATGCCTAAGGCAATTAAATTACCAGCGCCTAAAGTGCGTTTTAATCCTTTGCCACCATCATCTGCCTGTGCTAACATGGCGGACAAATCTTTCTTTCTAAATAAACTCATAAATAATTGGTTTGTTGTGGTTTCAATTTATCTTGGAAAATAGTACATTTTTTGCAAAACCTGGCTATAATTTCGTGGAAAATGACCTCTTTTTTTGGATATTTTTTTAATACTTAAGTCTTATATTGCAGCAATTACTATTGCATGAAAAAATCGAATAAACTTACTATTTACATTGTCATTGCCATGATTGCTGGGGCTGTTTTAGGCTATTATATACATGAAAATTATAATGAACAAACCATAGCTGCTTTTTCAAAAAACAGCAAATTATTAACCACTATCTTTTTACGCTTGGTGCAAATGATTATTGCGCCACTTGTGTTTAGCACTTTGGTAGTAGGTATTGCAAAATTAGGCGATTTAAAAACAGTAGGTCGTGTGGGTGGTAAAGCCATGTTATGGTTTATAACTGCATCACTTGTGAGTTTATTAATTGGACTAGTGCTAGTAAATATTTTTAAACCAGGAGAAGGCATAGCATTAAGCAATGCCGATACCACCGGTGCTAAAGATTTACTCGGGAACACGAAGTCCTTTAGTTTGATCAATTTCGTAGAACATGTTTTTCCTAAAAGTATGTTTGAAGCAATGTCTAATAATGAAATTTTACAAATTGTTATTTTCAGTATTTTCTTTGGAGTGGCAGCTGCTGCTATTGGAGATGCAGCCAAAGGTTTTATTAAAGCATTGGAAACAGTTTCGCATATTATTTTAAAAATGGTGGGCTATGTGATGAACTTTGCGCCACTAGGTGTTTTTGGTGCTATTGCTGCAGTTATTGCAAGTAAGGGTTTAGCTATTTTTGCTTTTTATGGTAAATATTTATTATTCTTTTTAATGGGCATTGGGGTCTTGTGGATTTTTTTATTAGGGGTTGGATTTTTAGTTTTAGGCAAAAGAGTTCCATCCTTATTAAAACACATTACAACTCCTTTAGTCATTGCATTTAGTACTACTAGTAGTGAGGCGGTATTCCCTAAATTATCAGAAGAACTTGTACGCTTTGGTTGTAAAGACAAAATTGTTTCTTTTATTCTTCCATTAGGCTATTCATTTAATTTAGATGGAAGTATGATGTATATGACTTTCGCAAGTTTGGCTATTGCACAAGCCTATGGCGTGCATATAGATATTCCTACGCAGTTAACCATGCTGGTTGTATTAATGTTAACCAGTAAGGGTATTGCAGGTGTGCCGCGTGCTTCTTTAATTGTAGTCACTGCAACCTGTGCAATGTTTAATATTCCTCCAGAGGGGATTGCTTTAATTTTGCCTATTGATCATTTCTGCGACATGTTTAGATCTACTACCAATGTACTTGGTAATAGTTTAGCTACCACTGTGGTGAGCAAATGGGAAGGGGCACTTGAAAATCCAGCGCAAGCTTAAATATTTTATTAATGATTACTTTATTAGACGCCTTTCATTGGAGCCAATTATTACAACCTCAATATTATATTGAAAACGGAGGGCTTTGGTTATTATTATTTGTAGTGTTTGCAGAAACCGGTTTATTCTTTGGTTTTTTCTTACCTGGAGATAGTTTGCTTTTTGTTGCGGGTATTTACAGTGCGCCATTGGCTGCACAAATTTTTGCAAGCGATAATGAATGGCTTAATTTATTTATTATATTTTCTTTTATTTCAGCGGCAGGTATTTTAGGTAATTATGTGGGGTATCAAATTGGCAATAAAGTAGGGCCTGCCATGTATGACTGGAAAGAAAATATATTTTTCAAGAAAAAGTATTTAGTGCAGGCGCAAGATTTTTATGAAAAGCATGGAGGGCGTGCAATTGTTATTGCCAGATTCATTCCTATTGTTAGAACATTCGCCCCCATTGTGGCGGGTATTGTTAAAATGGATAAGGCAAAGTTTACATACTTTAATGTGGTGGGTTGCATTGCCTGGGTAGCTTCTATGCTTTGTGCTGGACATTTTTTACAAGCCTATGTACTCGATCAATTTCAGTTCGATTTAAAAAAGCATTTAGAAGTCATTGTACTTGTCATTGTTTTTGTAACAACGGCTCCTGTCATTTTTCAAGTTATAAAACATAGGGCTCAAAAGTAATACGGTAGCATCAATATAATAATAAGAACTAGCAGCTTAAAAACAAGAAATTCAATATAGTAAAACATTATAAAAGATTATGACCTCTAATAAACAAATAGGAATATTATCTTTACCCGTTTTAGTGGCGGCCCTTGGTTATTTTGTAGATGTATACGACTTGCTTTTATTTACCATTGTAAGACAGCCTAGTGTAATGAGTTTAGGTTCCACTGCTGAAACCATCATTGTAGATAGCGCGCATATTATTAACTGGCAGATGTCGGGTTTATTAATTGGAGGAATTTTATGGGGTGTATTAGGCGATAAAAAAGGAAGACTAAAGGTTTTGTTTGGG
>CAJATB010000091.1 GCA_903944755.1 uncultured Bacteroidota bacterium | reverse complement strand
TTGTAATAAATAGGAATTTGACCAACACTTACCGGGAAGGTCATTGGTAATTACGCAGCAGGGTTATAATCGACAAACAAAACATCGGCAATGGCATTACCCGATTCGCTACCTAACCACCAAGTGTATAAAATAGCAGGCGCATTGTCCGCAGTATAATTAAATACTAACGGGCGTCCTGCGTTAACTAAAACCACAACAGGTTTACCAGTTGCTAAAAGTGCTTTTAATAAGTCCTCTTGCACACCTGGTATAGAAATATTTGCTTTGCTTTTTGCTTCACCACTCATATCCCTTCTTTCTCCAATACTTAACACCACCACATCGGCTTGATTTGCAACGGCGATTGCTGCTGCAAAACCGTCCTTATTATCGCCTTCAATTTCACAACCTTTAGCGTATAATAAATTAGTAGTGGCCCCTACTTTATTTTGCAACCCTTCCCATTGAGAAACTATAAAATTAGAATCGACTCCTGGTATTTCAATATCCCAAAATCCTTTGTTTTGCTTTAATGGTTTTACTAAGGGACCAATAAATGCAATTGTTTTTAAATGCTTGGATAAGGGTAATAAATTATTTTCATTTTTTAAAAGCACAATGCTCTTTGCTGCCATTGAACGCGCAGCTGCTGTATGACTTGCGTTATTCAACGCCACTTTTTCTCTTTCTACATTTGAAAACTTATAGGGATTGTCAAACAAACCCATTTCGAATTTTTTTAATAAAATTCTGCGCACCGCGTCGTCAATTAGTGCAACGGATACTTTTTTATCCTTCACTAATTGTACCAAGTTATTTTTATAACTTCTACTTTCCATATCCATATCACTGCCGGCAGTAATTGCACTTAATGCAGCTTCATAATCGTTCTTCGCAAAACCATGGTTCACTAATTCATTAATGGAACCCCAGTCACTCACTACAAAACCTTTAAAACCCCACTTGCCTTTTAAAATTGTTCTTTGTAGGTAACTATTGCCAGTGCCAGGAACCCCATTAATATCGTTGAAGGAATTCATGAAACTAGCAGCACCCGCATCCAAAGCAGCTTTAAACGGCGGCAAATATATTTCCCATAATTGGCGATCACTCATGTCCACCGAATTGTAATCACGTGCACCCACCGCCGCACCATAAGCAGCAAAATGTTTCACACAAGCCATAACAGCATTGGTGTCTCCAAAGTGTGCTCCCTGAAAACCTTTCACCCTAGCAGCCGCAATTAAGGAAGCTAAATAAGTGTCTTCGCCTGCCCCTTCCATCACACGGCCCCAACGAGGGTCACGCGCAATGTCTACCATTGGAGCAAAAGTCCAATGAATACCACTCGCACTAGCTTCAGTGGCAGCAACACGTGCAGCCAATTGAATCGCATCTACATCCCAGCTAGCCGCTTCGGCTAAAGGAATAGGGAAAGTAGTTTTATAGCCGTGAATTACATCCTGCCCAAATAATAAAGGAATTTTTAAACGCGATTGCATCGCAAGGTTTTGCCAACTTCTAGTGCGCTCGCTACCTAATACATTTAATAAGGAACCCACTTGGCCACTCTTAATTTGACCAATTTTATTATTATCAACGGTCACCGGGCCAGTTGCTAAATTATTGTCGTTGTATTGGTTTAACTGACCTATTTTTTCTTCAAGCGTCATTAACTTCAAAACAGAATCAACTTTCTGACTATTGGTTTTTTTTTGAGCACCAACAGAAACAGAAAATGTAAACGTCAAAAAGAATAATGCCAGAATTTTATACTTCATTGTAATGAGGGTTATGACTAATAAATTGAAGAGAGAAAGCGATTGCTTTATTTATAGACTCTTACGTAATCAATTTCAAAAATAGCACTAGAAAAGGAAGGGTCTACGGCACCACCAAAACCACCACCCATTGCTATATTTAACAAGAAAAAGAAGTTTTGATTGTAGGGTATGTTAGCATTATTGGGAAGTGAATGAAATAATTTATCATCTACAAAAATATTCATAACCGCTTCCGTCCATTCTAATTTGTATACATGAAATTCAGTAGTGGCATTAGCAATAGTAGTTGTATTTACTTTTGCGCTGCCTCCATAAAAACCAGGATAATGAAATGCGCCCGTTATTTTATTCAACTCACTACCTCTATGCTCCATAATATCAATCTCGCCGCAAGCAGGCCATGAAACTGTACTAAAATTATCGCCAAGCATCCAAATAGCTGGCCAAGTGCCTACACCCGCTGGCAATTTAGCGCGTACCTCTACTTTACCATATTTAAAGGAATATTTACCCTTACTTAAAAGTCTTGCCGAAGTATATTGGCTACCCTGGTAAGCTTCTTTTTTTGCAATAATTTTTAAAGTTCCGTTTGATACGTAGGAATTGTCGGCACGGTTAGTATAATATTGTAATTCATTATTTCCCCATCCGCCAGCACCTGTACCAATATCGTAACCCCACTTACTAGCATTCGGTGCACCGGCAATATCAAATTCGTCGGACCAAACTAAGCCAGCACTTATAGTAACCGTAATATCGATTGTTTTGGAAATTGCAGTAGTTCCTGTGCTCCCTTTTGCAGTAACCTTAACGGTATAATTACCCGAAGCATTGTATTTATATTGAACTACCCCAGATGCTGTAGTTTCAAATATGCCATTTCCATAATCAAATTCATAACTAACTGCGTTTGAAGCAGTTGCTGTAAATGACACATTACCACTATTATCTGAATTGACTGTAGCGTTCACCATCAGGTTTGAAGGTGCTAATAAAGCGGGGGTACTACCCCCGCTTTTACTACAAGAAAATAAGCCAAAAGAAACCATACAATAAAATACAATCGCTCTCATTTAAATAATTATTTTACTTTAAACATTTGATACCATGAATTTCCATCAGCTCCAATTGTTCTCAACGTCATTGTTGTACTTGTAATTTGCAAAATTTCATAGGTATTACTTCCAGTTCCAATTGCAACTAGGCCATTTCCAGGAACCATAAATTGAATTCGTGTAGAAATGTCAGCTGTACTAGCTGAAGTGGCATTCATGAATGAAAGGCGTTTAACACCTAATGTAGTTAATGGGAATTGACCTTCAGTACCAGAAACTCCATAATAAGAAAGCGCGGCACCTAATACGAAGGTATTACCTTTATTATCTACGTTCATAAAGATATTGTTATTAGCATCTTTTGAGAAAGTAATTTCATCATCATAAAAACCATCTGAAGCCCTTGAACCAGGTCCAGCTGCATACCAAACAGGCCCAAACCCGTCCGAAGGGCCTACACCGAAGTGACCTGGAGCATTTTGGTCAATCACCCAAACTTGAGAGGAACCATTTGTTAAGTTAGCAACAATACTTGTAGGAATTTCGAATGCAACATAAACAGTAACTGCTTTACTTATAGTAGAAACAATACCGCCAGTTCCAATTGCATTCACAGTAACAGTATACTTGTTCACCCCAGGTGTAGTGTACTTGTAAGTAATTTTACCAGTAGGCACAAGCAAAGTATTGCCATCACCGAAATCTACATTATACGTTAATACATCAGTAGCGCTAGCATTAATAGTAACACTTCCTGTTCCATTTCCAGTAGGATTTGCATTATCTACTCCAACTACTGTAGTTGTAAGTGTTAAAGCCGTAGGTGTTTTCATTGCTCCAAAAGAATATTCTTCTTTTTTACAACCAGTAATACTAAGTACTACTAGTAGTGAAAACGAACCAATTATTTTATATAAATTTTTCATTTCTTACTATTTAAAAATTAATTAAGTTTTATATCATCAAAGTAAAATGTATAATTGGCCGATCCATCACCAGAAGTACCTAAATCAAAGATGAATACAATTTTTTGGTAAGAGTTAGTCGTACTAATTCCTGCATAATCAAATGTTAGTTCTTCCCACTCATTTGCTTTAGTTGTTAGTACTTCTTTTTCAACATTGATATTACCGTCATTTAAGTTTTCAACTTTCAATAACAATTTAGCACCCACTCTTGGAGAATACACTTTTACTTTTATAGTTTTCTTTGTAGAAAAATCAATACGACTATCTAAAGTAATATAACTACCTGCCCAAGGGTCTCCAGCGCCTTTAACCATTTTACCCACCTTAGCACTTGAATTAACTGTAGCACTAGCAGGGTTATTCACCACTGTAGCAACACCACCACTAAAGTCAGTGAAAGCGTAAGTAACAGTTGTAGACTCAAAAGTGATAGGCAATGTTATTGCGTTAGGATTTACTGGAGTACCAAACTGAATGTCATCCCAATAAAATACTTTTCCTGAACCAGCAGTTCCAAAATCAAAGAAGATAGAAGCTTTGTTAAAAGTATACGCTGTGTTTAATGCAGCTGTCCCAGTTGCTTGATTGCTAAAATCAAATACCAATGTTTCCCACTCATTTGCTTTAGTAGTTAAAGCATCAGTTTCAACTGATTTAGTATTATCATCCTTATCTTCAATTTTCAATCTTATTTTCAATCCAGCAGCAGGAGAATACACTCTTGCACTCATAGTTGTTGCAGAAGAAGTAATTGGAATTCTTGTAGCAAAACCATTATTCGTACTAATCGTTGTTCCTGCCCATGTTGCTGCACCGTTTACTTTAGTTGTTTTTTTAACTTTATTTGAACTAGCAGTTGGGTCAACCGCATCAATAGTTAGATTGTCTCCAAAATCGGTTACGGCATAATTAACTGTACTAAGGTCAAAGCTAACTGGAAGGTCAATTTGTGATAATGCAGCTGCAGCAGGTTTCATTTTAACGTCATCACAATAAAAAACTTTGCCAGTACCTGTATTTCCAAAATCAAAGAAAATAGATGCTTTGTCATATTTGTTAGCATAATTTACTGCTGGAGTACCTGCAGTTTGATTTGAAAAATCAAACTCTAATACTTCCCACTCATTTGCTTTGGTAGTAACTGCATCAGTTTCAACAAAAACATTACCATTCGTATGGTCTTCCACTTTAAGCTTAATGGATAAGCCAGCAGCAGGAGAATACACTTTTGCTTGAATTATTGAAGCACCTGCCTTAAGTGGAATTGCAGTTGCCAAACCTAAACTAGTACTCATTGTAGTACCAGCCCAAACCTCGGCACCGGCAGTTTTAACCACTTTCATTACTTTGTTAGCGGCGTTTGTTGGGTCAGCAGCTAAAGAATTAGAAGCACCGCCAAAGTCACCAAAAGTATAGTCGTAGTTTACATCGTCAAAACCAATTGGTAAATCAATTTGTTTACCCATTTTCATAGTCTTAACCATTTCTGTTGAAGCAACGCCACCACTTAATGCAATTACTTTCACATCGTAAGTTCCAGCTTTAGCATAAGTATATGTAACTGGTTGCCCCTCTATAAAGGTTTTGAAAGGAATAGGTGTCACATTGTTAGAATCACCAAAGTATACTTTATAGTATGTCTCATACAAGGCAGTTGCGTCCACTGTAAGGCTTAAACCATTTTGAGATACATTCACTTTCATCTCTTCTGGCGCTTTGAATGACACAGTTAAGTCCTGAGTCACTTCGGTTGTGCCGCCTAAAATATTGTGTCCTACAATTTTAACTTTGTAAACACCTTCAGCATACTGGTGCACTATGTTTTTACCAGGTAATACCTTTACAGCTGTTTTATTATTATCACCATAAAATACTTCATAAGAAGCAACACCTTCCCCGTTTGGTGTAATGGTAACCATCCCTGTATTGTCTTGAGTGATGTCATACATAGCGGATAATTTTCCCGCACTTGACGCACTATTCAAAAAAGATACATCTTCAAAGATATCTTTGTTACAGCCAGCTAAAAACAATAGCGTGCAACAGATACTAATTATAAATTTATTTGTTTTCATTATCTTTTATTTAATTAATGATATTAATATCCTGCATTTTGTGTAATACCAGAAATATCTATTTCTGTTTGAGGAATAGGGAATACTTCATGTTTACCGACAACAAATTTTGAACCTAATACAGAACTAGCTTTAGCAGTTCTTACTAAGTCAAAGAAACGGTCGCCTTCCATTCCTAATTCTAGTCTACGTTCGTTCAAAATATCATTATATAAAGTAGTACTTGAAGAAGTGATATCGTGATTGTTATCACTAAATGCTCTACGACGCACTAAATTTAAATATGTTTTTGCTTTTGACTCATTAACAGTAGTCGCTTTCACATTTGCCTCAGCAGCCATTAATAAAACATCTGAATAACGAATAATTCTAAAATTATTAAGATAGTTTAGTTCCACCTGACCAGAAGTTTGTCCTTTTCTAGGTAAATACTTTTGGTTATAAAAACCAGTATTTTTATAAGGAGCAACTTGGTAAGTGATACCATAAGAAGGGTTAGCCGCTTTGTAAGCTTCAATGTCTAATACAGTAACTGCTTTACGTTGGTCACCAGCTTGGTAAGCGTTTGCCAAATTAGCAGTAGGTAAATTAGTACTCCAACCTGCAGCATAAGGCATATCGCCAGAACCATTTAAACCTCTAATACCACATTGTTGAATAGCATAATTACCTTGGCCTCTTGTTGCACCACCCCAGTTATAATAAGGAGAAGTATTAGAATACTGAATTTCAAAAACCGACTCAGTACCATTTTCACCACTTACTAAAAAGATAGAAGCAAAATCATTTACTAAAGAAAAACTATTCGAAGTAATTACTGTCTCTAATGTAGATGCAGCAAGGTCGAATTTGTTTTGGTATAAATAAACCTTACCTAACAAAGCTTGTGCTGCATATTTAGTAATTCTACCCTTTTCGTTTTGAATGGCAGGTAAGGCAGCAACTGCAGCAGTTAAGTCAGTTTCGATTTGCTTGTATACATCAGCTTTCGCTGCTCTTTTTAAAGACTTAGAATCGGTAAGTGATAATCTTTTATCTGTGAATAATGGAACATCACCAAACATTTTAACTAGTGTAAAATAATAGTAAGCCCTTAAAAATAGCGTTTCACCAAATAATGCCTCTTTACCTGGGAAGGTAACAGCAACCCCTGCAGGGTTTGTGGCCTTGTATTGATTGATATAGTTTGCTCTATTAATACCCTCATAAGCAGTTTGCCAAATTTCGCTTAATTGACTATTAACAGCAGTATGTGTGTAGTCGTCAATTTGTTGAAGCGACAAAACATCAGAAGCATTTTCGCCACCAGAAACAGCGTTGTCAGAAGCAATCTCGCCAATTGGAACTACTTGGTTTATCCACTGTAAAGGAGTATAAACACTCACAACCATTGATCTGTAATCCGATTCTGATTTCAGATAATCCTGTTCGGTTATCTTATAATCCTCGTGTGGGTTGTAATCCACAAATTTTGTGCAAGATTCAAGACTGCAAAAAGTAGCAATCAGGAGGAGCATTTTAAAATAATTTTTCATAGTACTATTCATTTAAGAAGATTTAGAATTTAATATCAAGTCCTACAGCGAAGGTTCTAGGTTGCGGATAAGCACCACGATCTACACCAGTTTCAAGAATTCCTCCTGGAATTTCTGGATCGTAGCCAGTGTATTTCGTGAATGTGTACGCGTTTTTAACTTGTACATAAAAACGCACTTTATTTAAACCCTTCTTAGTTAAAGACGCTGGTAATGAATACCCTAGTTGTAGATTCTTTATTTTAATAAATGAGCCATCTTCAACATAGCGATCTGAAACTCTTGCATTATTATTATTATCAATAAAAGAATATCTAGGGAAACGGGCATCGTTCGTTGAATTTTCTCCAGTCCATCTTGCTAAAATTTCACGTGGCTTATTTGTATAGTTTGCATTTCTTTCAAAAGCCCTATAAACATCATTGCCTACAGAAGCATAAACAAAGGATACAAAATCAAAATTACCCACTTGAACATTCATATTCCAACCTAATGTGAATTTTGCAAAAGGATCACCAATTTTAGTTTTATCTAAAGCGTCAATTACATTGTCTCCGTTTATGTCAACAAATTTAATGTCACCTGCCTGAGCGCCAGCTTGTTTAGGAGCTGCTGCAACTGCTGCTGCATTTTGAAATAAACCATCCGTTTTATACCCGTAAAAATAACCAGGTGTAAATCCTTTTTCGAAAACAGTAACCACTTGAGATTGTCCGTTAAAATAAGATCCACCGAAAATTTTTGCAGTTCCATCGGAATTGGTAGAAGTTACTTCGTTAATAGCAGTTGTGAAAGTTAATGAAGAATTAACCTTTACTTTTTTCCCTGGATTATTACGATAGTTTAAGGTGAAATCAAATCCTTTACTTGTTGTAGTACCAATATTCGCTTGTGGAATAGGCACTGTACCAAGGTATAATGAAGCAGAAGGCGTAAATAATAAACCATCTACTGTTTTACTAAAATAATCAGCATTAATAGAAAAATGATTGTCGGCGAAATTTAAATCAAAACCAATATTAGTTTGGATTTGTTTTTCCCATCTTAATGCGTTGTTAGCTGCTGACCCAATAGTTGAACCTGGAGTGAAACTTTCACCAAAGCTATATCCGTTGCTGTTTGCAGTTGGACCATAGCTAGGGCCTCCTGTGATAATACCTACAAATTGAGGATTCACGTTTTCATTACCTGTAGTACCATAACTTCCTCTAATCTTGAAGAAATTAACAAAATTGCTTTTAAAGAATTTTTCATTAGAAACTACCCAGCCTAATGAACCAGCATAAAAATTACCAAATTGGTTTTCTTTACCAAAAGCAATTGAACCATCACGACGTGCAGAAACAGAAGCTAAATATTTTTCACTATAATCGTAATTTAAACGACCAAAGTAAGAAATGTTTTTTCTAAAGTATTGGTAATAATAGCCAGATACTGCGTCTGTATTTGTTGAAATGTTTGTACCAGTAGCTGCTGTAAAGTCCGCAAACTCCCATGAATTAAATGGAACATCTTGTCTTGTTGCACCTGCAGCATTACCTGTTAACTTAGAAGCAGCGATACCGCCAATTAAATCAAAACTATGCGCATCACGCTTTAAAGTATAATTAAAGTAATTCTCGAACGTATAGTTAAAGTTGCTTGTTTTTTCGTGTGCAACTCTATTGTGTTTACCAACTACTGCCGAACCATCTGCATTCATTGAATTTTCTACGTTAAGTGGGCCATAATAAGCAAGTGGTGAAAACGATTTAGCGTTACCATCATACTTGGTGTAACCAAAACGAGAAATAAAGTTTAGGTTCTTAGCAACATTATATTGTAATTCAAACTTACCGTACAATTTAGTTCCCACATTTTTATTGTAGGTATTCTCCAATACAGTTAATGGGTTAAAAATTTCAGATAACAATAAATTACTAAAGCCATATTTACTACCTGTATTAGTTGTATTATAAATGGCAACTGTTGGATCAAAATTTAAAGCACTACCTAAAACACTATTAAATGAATTTTCCGGAACGCCTTTTGAATCTAATGTTAATGCACTTGCGTTCACGATTAATTTTAATTTTGAACTTAAGTCAAAATTCAAATTTGCAGTAAAATTACCTCTTGTAAAGTTTGACTTATCGTTACCACCAACTGTACCTCCTTGGTTTAAGTAACCAGCGCTTAATAAGTAGGTCATTTTATCACTACCGCCTTTAGCGTTTAAAGAATAAATTTGAACCGCTGCATCTTTAAAAATTTGCTTTTGCCAGTTTGTACCTACGCCTAAAGTGGAAAGGTTAGGGAAAATGATTGGTCCACCAGCTGTGGTACTACCTTCATTAATCATTGCACCATATTCCGAAGCATTTAAAGTACCAATGGTGTTAGCAACTTGCTGAATACCATAATTACTGCTAAAACTGAATTCAGTTTTTTGATTTCTACGACCCGATTTAGTAGTAACAACAATAACACCGTTTCCACCCTTCACTCCATATATTGCGGTAGTTGCGGCATCTTTAAGCACGTTAATTGTTTCAATATCAGCAGGGTTAATTGAATTTAAGTCAGTCAAGGATTGTTGAACACCATCAACAATGACAGTAGGATCGGTACCTGTGAAAGAAGGAATACCTCTTATTAACACAGTAGGTTTAGAACCTGGCGAACCACCTTGAATCACATTTACACCAGCAGCTCGTCCTTGTAAGGCTTCTTCCGTTCTAACCGCATTAATTTTTTCAATGTCAATGCTTTTTATAGTTGAAATAGCTCCAGAAACCTTTGTAATTTTCTGAGAACCATAACCCACAACCACCACTTCGTCTAAATTCAGCGCGTTACTAGTTTCAAGGAGGAATTCTCCTTTAGAAGAAGCAGACACTTGAGATTCAATGGAAGTCATTCCAACATAGGAAATAACCAAAACAGCTCCATTAGCAGGGATGCTAATTGTAAAACGGCCATTTTGATCAGAAATAGTGGATTGTTTGGTTCCTTTTACAATAATAGAAGCTCCGACAAGGTTTTCTCCTGTGGCTTTATTATTGACTTTGCCTTTAAACTGAATGTTTTGAGCATAAGCTCCAACAAGCAAGCATAAAACAAAGGCAGTCGATAACAAAATCCTGAGTTTTAATTTCATAAGTACTTAGTTAAATGTGAAAAAATCGTTTTGAGTAATGAAGAAATGGTTATTACTATTCCAAGTTATTGATATACAATATCATTTATACAAACTTGCTTATAAAAAAGGCAAGTAGTTTCATAGATTTTGCAACAACAATCGTTAGTTTATAAAAATAATCCTATTTCTAATGCATAAAGTTGGCAACTAAAGCTCATATTACCTTAATGTTAACTACATCATTACTACATCAAATATGTTAAATAAGCCGAAATTGGCTTATTTTAATACATCATTACTACATCAACTATATTTCATACATTTATTTACCGAAAACAATTGCGATGAAAAAGATACTAATTATAATGCTTTTATGGCCCATGCTGGGCATAGGACAAAACACCATTGGCCTGCCTGATATTATAAATTATTCTAAAGTAGACTATAAAGCAGGGCTCCAAAACTGGGATTTTAAGCAGGATAATAACGGCATTATATACGTGGCCAACAACGAAGGCCTATTAAGTTACGACGGTACTTATTGGAAATTATACCCACTTCCCAACAAGACCATTGTAAGGTCGGTGGAAATTGGAGCCGATAATAGAATATATGTAGGTGGGCAAGATGAATTCGGATATTTTATCCCAGGAACAAATGGGAAACTTGAATACCATAGCCTTATTCAACTACTACAAGAAACGGAAAAAAACTTTGCCGACGTATGGGACATAGCCTATTACAAGAATGATGTGTTTTTTAGAACCTCAAGGAGCCTATTTAGGTACTCAAACAACAAAATAACGGTTGCCTATGCTCCTTTGGGATGGAGTTATATGGGAGAATGCAAGGGTAAATTGTATGCCCATGATATAAAAACAGGCTTAATGGCCTTTGAAAACGAACAATGGAAGGCGTTACCAAGTGGTAATTTAATCGATGTAGAAATAACCGCTATCCTACCCATTAAGGATATCATTATTATAACCACCCTTAAAAATGGCGTATATAGTTATAGTAATGCCGGAACCACTAAAATTGTCACCCCGGCAACAAGTGCCATTGAAAAAGAAAGGATATACACGGCCACCGCTATTAATAATGAATGGATAGGCCTAGGCACTACCAACGCAGGCGTACACATCATAGACGAAAAAGGAGGCTTAATACAAAGGTTATCCAAGCCTGAGGGCCTACAGAACTATAATATACTTTCTATATTTTCCGACAACCAAAGCAATTTGTGGCTAGGATTAAATAATGGTATTGACTGTGTAGGTTTTAATAAAGCCATTAAGCATGTTAACCCAAATTACCAGGACGCGTCGGTATATGCCACTATCATATATAAGGACAACTTATACGTGGGCACTTCGAGCGGTTTATATAGTGTGCCCTTAAATGGGGCAACCGATTTAAGTTTTAACCGAGGCAATTTTACCGCCATAAAAAATAGCGCAGGACAAGTGTGGGGTTTAGCGAACATAAATGAGAAATTATTATTAGCGCATCACGAGGGTGCCTTCCAAATAAAGGAAAGCGAAGCCAAGTTAATTTCAAATAAAACAGGATTCTGGAATTTTCAAACTGTTACGGCAAGTGGGACCGAAAGTAAAATAGTTGCCGGAAACTATACAGGGCTATTGTATTTAAACGACAATGGAAATAATATAGGCACCACTAATGCTGTAAAAAACTTTACACAGTCGTCTCGTTTTGTGGCCGTGGACGAGGAAACGCAAATATGGGTATCGCATCCTTTTCACGGGTTGTACCGTGTTGAAAAAGACACTGCAACAAAAGCGCCTCCAAAATTATATACCGACAAAAACGGATTGCCATCAAGCTTAAACAACCATGTATATAAAATAAAAAATGAAACAGTAGTTGCCACCGAAAAAGGCGTGTATAAATACAATATACTAACCGACAAGTTCGAACCCTATGGTTTTTATCAAAACTTATTGGGACAACAAAGTTTGCGTTATTTAAAGGAGGACCAAGAAGGCAATATTTGGTTCATACACGAAAAGCAACTAGGCGTATTGGACATAAGCACCAAAACGTCTAAAATAATATATATCCCAGAATTAAATAACAAGCTACTAAGTGGTTTTGAATTAGTGTATCCAGTAAATGAAAGCAATGTATTTATTGGAGGAGAAAGCGGCTTGTTTAATTTGAACTACGCGAAGTATAAAAAAAATAATTACAACTTACAAGTACGCATAAGGGAAGTACGCGTTGTAGGGGAAGGAGATAGTTTATTGTATGGCGGTTATTTTGGAAATGTAAATGAAAAGCAACTACAAAAAAAGGAACAAGCGCCAAACCTGGGAGGGCAATGGGGTGCTATACATTTTGAATATTCGTCGGCCCTGTTTGGCTTACAAAATAATTTAGAATATAGCTATAGGTTAAAAGGCTTGGACGACAATTGGTCCAAGTGGAATAGTAAAACCGAAAAGGAATATACCAACCTGCCAGCAGGCAGTTACACCTTTGAAGTAAAAGTGCGTAATAATTTAGGGGAAGAATCGGAGGTAGACTATTACCGTTTTTCGGTACTACCCGCATGGTACGTTTCAAAGTGGGCATTCATTGGTTATTTGCTTCTATTATGTATTGGTGTATTTATCCTTATAAGGTGGCAAAAGAAAAAGTTTATAGTGCAGCAGGAAAGGCATGAGGAGGAACAAAAAAAGTTAAACTATTTAAAGCAATTAGAAATTGATAAAGCAAAAAACAGGATCACCGAAATAAAGAATGAAAAATTACAGTTAGAAGTTGAAAATAAAAATACCGAACTATTAAACTTTACCATGCACTTGGTGCAAAAGGGGGAACTGTTATCGGATTTAAAAACGCATATGTCAAAAATGACAAAAGTGTTAGAAAATTCATCGGGCTTGGATGAATTAAAAAAAATGATTAAGGTAATAAACGACGCCGACAAGATGGACAAGGATTGGGAAAACTTTATTTACCATTTCGACAAAGCACATAATTCATTCACCATAAACTTAAAACAGAAGTATCCAAAATTAACGGCCAACGAATTAAAGCTATGTACATTTTTACGCCTTAATTTATCCACCAAGGAAATAGCGCAGTTAATGAATATATCACTGCGCGGCGTGGAACTAGGAAGGTATAGGTTGCGTAAGAAATTAGAATTGCCAACAGAAACAAGTTTATTTGATTTCTTTAACGAGATATAGAGATAGCAGAGGCTTGGGTAGTAGGAATTATAAAAAGACAACAAACTTGTTTGATTTCTTTAACGAGATATAGAGATAGGTAGTAGTAACTGTAATTAGTAAAATTAGTAGCTATAATAAAATATTTTATTAGTAGGTATTATAAAACACCTAGCTAGCTTTTTATTTTTTGCTTTTTCTTCTTCTCCACAAAATTCTTACTTAGCTGGTAGCTAATTGTAAGTTTATAGTTTCTGGTATTACTAAAGCTGTTGCTGTTAACTATAAAGTTGCTGCCTTGTGTAAAGCCCACAAATTTGGTAAGGCCAAAAGGGTCTACCACAGCAAGGTTTGCTACTAATTTTTTGTTT